>DVIH01000068.1 GCA_018711405.1 Candidatus Avibacteroides excrementipullorum
TTGTAATATTACGGATAAAGGCCTGGCGGCCTGCGGATAAGCGGACTTTCAAGTCCGCTTATTTTTTCTTCTGCCGGGCGGCCTGTTGCTCGAAATGCTTGTGTGTAACCCATGTGTATCAGTGTTATATCTATGTTATTGCGGCAGTGCTTCCGGACCGGCGCTATCCCGGTAGGGTATCGGCTCGGTCTCGGGCAAATATGTGCGCCATCCCTGGCAAAGATCGGCTCGGCCCTTGAGGGGTATCGGCCCGGCCTATTCCCGGCTTGTTTTTTTGCCATTTCCTGTATGATTTATCTTTTGTTATGCGAAAAATATTAATTTTGAGGAACAAATAAATAAACGGACACGATTATGGAAAACGAATTTCTGAAACTTATAGAGACCAGGAGAAGTGTACGCAAGTATCAGCCGCGCCAAATAACCGATGAACAGCTTGATGCAGTGTTGCGTGCAGGTACGTTTGCACCTACGGCCATGGGCATGCAGTCGCCTTTCATAGTGGCGGTGCAGGACAAGGAAATTATGGATGAGCTTGTCAGGATGAATGCCGCCGTCATGGGCGTGACTTCCAATCCTTATTATGATGCGCCTACGATAGTGCTGGTCTTTGTCCCGGCCGATGGAGCCAATGCCGTGCAAGACGGCAGTTGCGTACTCGACAACATGATGCTGGCGGCTCATGCCATAGGCCTCGGTTCGTGCTGGATAAACCGCGAACGCGAGATGTTTGCCACTGAAGATGGGAAACGGATGATGCAGCGTTTCGGTTTGCCCGACGGCCTTATGGGTATAGGTGCGTTGGCTTTGGGTTATCCCGATGGCGAGCCTAAGGAACCGAAACCGAGAAAGGACGGCTATACGAGAGTGGTGAAGTGATGTTGCGCATAGCATGGAGAGTGTATCGCCCATCGAGGAGTACAGGCGCAAGGCCGACTCCTGCCGCGTGAAACGGAATGCGCTTTCGAGAGGAAGAAACTATATCACGGTTGCGAAGATATTGGTCATCGCGGCTGTGCTGTGGTTCATATATTTGTGGGCTGATGGCGGCAACGGCCTTTTTGCCATAGTTGTGGCTTTGGCTGTGGCTGCATTTGTGCTGCTCGACTTTTACGAAAGGCGTCTTCTGGCCCAAAAGGAGAGATTTGAGATATTGGAGCGTATCCTGTCATGGGAGGCCGGTTACCTGAAAGGCGATTTTTCACATTTCCGCACGGGAGAGGAGTTTGCCGATGATGCTCATGCCTATGCCCGCGACCTTGATATATTCGGCGACAAGTCATTGTTTCAGGCCATAGACAGGACGGTGCTGCCGGGAAGCGATGAAAAACTGGCTTCGTGGCTGAAGACCCCTTGCACCGACCGTGATGAGATAACGGCAAGGCAGCGTGCGGCTGCATGTCTTGCCGGAGATATGGACTGGTGCTTTTCTTTCCGCGCATCGGCCATGCAGCATCCGTTGACGAGCATGGACGATGACACTGTGAGGCAGTGGGTTAAGACTTCTCCGTTTTTCCGTCACAGGGTTTGTCTTGCTGCGGTTTGCAGCCTCAATGTTGTTACGGTGGCGGCTTTAGTGTCCGGCTTTTTTGTGTCCGGCATGCATTATGTCTTCAGTATGTTGTTTCTGTTTCAGTTGTTTTGCGTGCTTTTTTTCACGGGCAGGATAAACAGGGTTCATGCCCTGCTGGGGCGTTTCTTCAAGGGGGTCGGCAATTATCATTACCCGCTTGCCATCTTGGCTGAGTGGAAAGACCGTGACAAGCCTGCCATGCTGGCTGATGCGTGCGGCACTCTGTTCGGCGGCGGCCATGATGCGGCAGAGGCTTTCCGCCGTGTGAAAGCTATACTCAACGCGCTTGACAACAGGGGAAACTGGCTTGTCATGATTTTGCTTAACGGACTTTATTGCCGTGATTTCCATACCATGCGCAGGCTCGACCGATGGAAAGACAGATATGCCGCTTTCATACCTGCCTGGTTGGATGCGTTGACAACTGTGGATGTGCTTGCGAGCATGGCCGGTTTCCGTCACAATCACGCCGGCTATGCCGTGCCGAGGGTAGACGACAGCTGCATACTGAGGACCAAAGACATGTCGCATCCGCTGGTGTTCTACAGGGAGAATGTGGGCAATGATTTCAGTATAGACGCTCTGCACGAACTGTTCATCCTGACTGGCGCGAACATGTCTGGCAAAAGTACTTTCCTGCGTGCTTTGGGGGTGAACTGGGTGCTTGCCATGACCGGCAATGTGGTCAGTGCAGATAGTTTCAGTTTTAAGCCCATGCCCATATTGACCGGAATGAGGACTTCCGACAACCTGTCGGCCGGCATTTCCTATTTCAAGTCGGAGATAACGCGCCTTAAGATGATTTACGATACCGTGTCCGCTTCATCCGGCACTCTGGTTGTGCTGGATGAGATATTGAAGGGTACCAATTCTACCGACAAACTGAATGGCTCCATGCGTTTCCTTGAGAAACTGTTCCGCCTGCCTGTGGCAGGGGTGGTGGCCACTCACGATTTGGAATTGGGCGGGCTTGCCGGAAAACATCCCGACAACTTCCGCAACATCTGTTTCGAAATAGGGCAGCGCGATGATGACATTGTCTACGATTATAAGCTGAAGCGCGGAGTAAGCCGCAACATGAACGCCACTTTCCTGCTTGAGAAGTTGGGGTTGATATGAAAAAGCCGCACCGCTATTGACGGCACGGCTTCTTTCATCCTGCTGCCAGCGGCATGTGCTTTTGCTTGCGCATGCAGAAGCGTTCGCATTGTTTGCGCATGTCATATCCAAGCAGTGTGCCGAGAATGAAATCTTCCTCAGGCGACAGCCGGTTCAGCGGTTTTGTGACGAGCAGCCTTATGGTGTCTATGCACTCTTTGCATCCGAAGTAGATGTTTACGGTGTGTTGTCCCGCTTCCTGCTTGAGATAGCAGATGTTCTGGCTTTCCAGTCTTTCTATGGCCATAGGCAGGTAATATTCGTTCAATGTGCATAGTATCATGTTGCGCACTCCTTTTTTATATTCATAAATGTGGTTGAGAAACACTTTTATCTCTCCCGGAATGCCGAAGCCGCTCATTACCATAATCAGAATTCTTGTGTTTTTTATCCTATTTCTTTTTTTATTGATTCAAGCCAGGCATCTATGCGTCCTTCTGTCAGACTGTCTTCGTTGACTTCATCGAGTGCGAGGCCAACGAATTTCCCGTCTGTGCATGCGGTGGAGGCATCAAAGGAATATTCGGAGGAGTCTACTTCTCCGATAAATCGGCATCCCGTGCCTGCAAGTTCATTGTGAATCGTGCCCATGGCATCGCAGAACGTGTCGCTGAAAGAACCGGAGTCTCCGCATCCGAACAGGGCAACTATTTTGCCAGTCAGGTCGAGAGCCGCTATCTTGGGAAGGTAGTCGAACCAGTCGTCCTGCAAGTCGCCCGCTCCCCAAGTGGAGCTTCCGAGTATCAGTACTTCATATTTGTTTACGTCTTCGGGTGATGCATCGGCCACATTGTGGATATCTGCACTTGCCACACCCAGCTTGTCTGCTATGGCGTTGGCGATGTTTTCGGTAGTTCCGCTTGAGGAACCGTAAAAAATACCAATGGATTTCATATCAAAAATTTCAATAAATGGTTTCAATCTTTTACTGTTGCAAATATCCTGCGTTTCCTGTGTCGCGACAATACCTGAATGTTTGGTTTTTGGAGGGATCCTATAGCATGAATTGGTTATTTCCTGTTCTTCTTGTCGTTTTTTGGATGATGTGACGGATTATTTTTTGATATGACATGGCAACCGTATTGTTTTTATTGCTAATTTTAGACCGATTATTGTTAACGTATAAATCTGGAGCATTATGAAAGCAAAAAAGAAAAATTTCGTTCTGGATACGAATGTCATATTGCATGACTATGATTGTTTGAAAAACTTGCAGGACAATGACGTTTATATACCTATGATTGTCTTGCAGGAGCTGGATAACTTTAAAAAAGGCAATGA
>DVIH01000069.1 GCA_018711405.1 Candidatus Avibacteroides excrementipullorum
GACCAGAGCCGCGATGCGGACTATCAGTCGGGAGACCTGCTTTGCAGTGAATCCAAGACCGTGAGCTTCGCCCAAACGCCCGCCCTCACCTTCTACCACCAGACCGCCAAGGTGGTGGTGAACATCAAGAGTGACGGTCTGCCCGAAAGCATCGTAGCCACGCCGGGCGACATCAGCCTGACTATCGGCGAGGGTGACATCCTTGCGCTGGACGGCGCGTTCACCCTCCCGAAAGCCGTGGACGCTGACGGGCGTTGGCTCGGCACATGGACACCCGGCACCACTAAAGGCAGCATCAGTCCCCATCTTGCCAGTACTCCGGCAACAGGCTGCTTCGCCACCTACGAGGCCCTCGTCATTCCGCAGAATGTGACGGCGGGCACACGGTTGCTGGCCTTCACCGCCGAGAAGGACGGCACCGGCTACGGCCCGTTCTACTACATGCTACAGAATGACACCGAATGGAAAGCCGGCTATAAGTACACCTACAATGTTACCATCACCCTCTACGGCCTTCAGGTATCGGTCGATACCGGTAGCATGACATGGGGCGACGGCACAGGTGGCGAAGGCGCAGTAGAACTGCCCATTTAATTAAAGAAAATGATACGCAAAAGACTTACAAGAGCGAAGAAGATATGAAGAAAAACAGATTATTTACAACAATATGCCTCATGGCGGCAATCCTGTTTACCGCCTGCACGCAGGACGAACTGGCGGAACAAGGAAACACCCTGCCCGACGGCGAATACCCCTTGCAGATAGGCAGCGTAAGTATCACAGCGGAGAGCAGCGAGGAGCCTTGGACGCGCGTCGCAGAAAACGAAACGGACGGCATGGGCAGCCACTGGACGGGCGGTGAACGCATTGGCGTGCGCATAGCCGGCAGTGAGGAAACGGGCATCTATATAATAAATGTGGATGATGCGGGAAATGTCACAGTGGAACCCGAAACGCCCGTTTATTGGAAGAGCACGCAGACTGCCGAGGTCACCGCCTGGTATCCCGCCGAAGCAAGCCGTGTGAGCCTTGGGTCTCAACATATGGATGGCCTGACCTACGTGCTACGCGGCACCGGCACGGGCAACCACCAATCGCCCGTTACCTTGAAGTTCGAGCACCAGCTGGCCAAGTTGCGCGTGGTGGCCAAGGGCACAGCCGAGGTGAGAGACATATCTATCTGGAATGTTCCCATGATTTGTTACATCGAGGAGGGAAAAATAACGGGACAGGATAACTCTACTGGCATTATTCAGATGCTTCCGGTGGAGCGCGAGGGCATAGGCGCTTGCTGGGAAGCCAGTGTGGGGCCCGGCATGGAGATAAAGAGCTTCAATATTGAAAATACCGAAACTGTCAGCCAAATCTACGACCTGAACACTCCCGTCACCACGCAGGCCGGGGCGCTGCACACCATCACCTGGACTGTGAACAACGAGGAGACAACGACCATCGACCTCTCCAATAGCGACTATGAAATCAACGGCGACGGCACCTACTACTTCAGCGGCACGGCCAGCCATGCCATACGGGTGACGGGCGGCAAGCCGAACATCTACTTGGAAGATGCACAGATAAACGTATCGGATGGCAATGCCATAGACATCACGGGCGGCAACCCGACCATCCATATAAAAGGAAATGATAACGAAGTGTCTTCCAGCGGCGGCGCGGGTATCTATGTGGCAGAAGGCTACAGCGTAACCATTACTTCCGATGACAAAACGGCCAATTCGATTACGCTGACCGGAAAAGGAGGAGCTGGAATAGGAGGATATTTAGCCTCAGGACAACATTCTGCATGTGGCAACATTATCATACAGAATGTAACCGTAATAGCATCCTCGTCTTATTCACTTGGAATGCAGGGTTATAACCCGGGAATAGGCGGTTCTGGAAATGCCGCTTGCGGAAAGATTTCTATTACCAATGCCATTGTATATGCTTATGGTTCAAATGGACCTAATCAAGGAAGTCCGGCTATTGGGGCTGGTTTGGACGATAGTATGAATCCTGGTTCTGTCCCAACCATACAAATTGAGACATCTGACATCTATGCACATCGTGGCAATTACGCAGATTACATAGGACAATCGGGAGATAGAAACAATAGTCGTGGAGATTTTCAATTCGGTCAAGAAGGTTATTGCCGAAGGAGTAATGTCTATTGCTATACAGGAAGCAGCGATACGTTGGATAAGACGGTGACGTATGATGCCAGCGGCAACGGGACAGAACAGTCACAGTGACCCATGGCAAAGGGTATTCGTGACCCACGGCGACAACCACCACCGCCACCGCCGACGGCAAGACCTACGTCTACCGGATGCAAAACAACGCCGAATGGTATGCCGGCACGGAATATGAGTATCAGATAACGGTTAATTAGAGTCGCCAAGTCGGAATGTGATAAATGGTATTACAACTAAGATAATCCCGAAAGACTGCGGATAACCACAACCTTTCGGGATTTTTTCAAAGGTATATGGGCAAACGGCAAGGCATATCATTACAAACAAGGATTATATCAGGCTATCTTATTCTATTGGCGGTCATCGACAGTATGGTCGCCATTTTGGTACAAGGACAGATGAAGTTTTTACAATAAGCTATGAATAAAGGATATGCCGGTATATAAAAGAATGCATACTATCAGGATTTTCATCCACCCATCTGACACCCACACGCCTTTGTTCCTTTCCAGCATACGGGCAATCCGTTCTTCATGTTCCTTTTGCAGTTCAAGCTGCCTGTCACGGTGAGCCATCTGTTGTTTGCCGACACATTGTCTGTTGAAAGAATTTATTTATGATGAAAGTTTCGAATACTGGTTTCCGAAACGAACGCTAAATAAAATTGCACGGATTGTAAAACAGAACGGTGGAAAAATTTTGCGAACCACCAGAACAGAAAGGTTGTTGCGTAAGTCCGAAAACAACGGTCAGGTGTAATTTTTTGCAGAGGAATCAACATATGCCATGTTTTGACATATGACGGAAATACCTTCGCGTTGGAAACAATTAAAACGACAGTATTATGGAAACAAACAGCATTTTTGATGGGGTATACTCTAAGATTATTGAAGCTGAGGCATTTACTGGTACAGACTGCGTACTCCCTGTTGCAGCAGGTATGACATCGGAGGGTAATGTGAAGGTTGTAGACCTTGACACTGCTCCCAATATACTGATTGCGGGCTCGATATATCAGGGCAAGACCACGGCTCTCAATGTTGCCGTCTTATCTCTCCTTTTTTCAAAGAAGCCGTCTGAACTTAAATTCGTATTCATTGACCCGACGATGACAGCATTTCCTTGTTATAGTAATTTGGATTTGGGCTATATGGCCGTCCTACCTGATTCGACATCGGGAGAAGCAGTGGTCAGGAAACTGGAACTGGCGGAAAAAATCCTCCGTTCTTTATGTGTCGAAATGGAGACGAGATATGAAATCAAAAAGCGTCTCCCGTATCTTGTCATTGCAATAGATGAATACGCAGATCTTTTGAGATTGCCTGATGCAAGTGTTTCGCACAGCATTTACGAGTCTATCATAAAACTTGCCTGTAGAGGCAAAAATATAGGTATACATTTGATGATGACAACATCCGGATTATCGGTTGATGTATGTAATGGCGTAATAAAAGCCAATTTCCCTGTGAAATTTGTGTTCAGGACA
>DVIH01000070.1 GCA_018711405.1 Candidatus Avibacteroides excrementipullorum
TACCTCGTCCCCGTCAAGGTGGGCAACAAGAACATGTATGCCAGATCGGATGTCCGCCGTGTGCAGACGGGAGGCAAGTCCGAGAGTGTGACATCCTATTGCAAGAAGAAAAATGGCTGACATGACAAACACCCGACTTGAACTGTGCAACATGATCCGCATGGAGGCGGAGCATATCAGTGATACAGGCTTCCCTCTGGATGTCTTTCCGCAGGCCGTGCAGTCCGTCATACTCGACATGGACCGGTACGAGAACTACAAGACCGAGTTCATCGCGACGGCCATGCTGTCGGCGGTATCGGCCGCATTGGGAGGCACCTACCGTATCCGCATCAAAGGCGAGTGGCAGAGCAACGCCGCCCTCTACATCATCCTCGTGGGCAGGCCGGGACTGGGCAAGACACCGCCGCTGGAGGCGGCATACCGCCCCATACGGAAGCACGACTACGCCCTGTTCAGGGCGTATGAGTCGGAACTGGAGGCATGGAAGGCCGCCGGGGAGAGCGGTAGGAAGCCCGTACTGCGACGCACCGTCGTTTCCGACTTCACTCCGGAATCGCTACTGCTGACACATAACAGCAATCCCCGCAGCGTGGTCATTCTGGTGGACGAGATAATGGGCATGTTCAACTCCGCCAACCGCTACACCAACGGGCAACTCATAGAGCAGCTGCTCACGGCATGGAGCGGCGGGGCACTGGATGTGACAAGGGTCAGCAACACTATACCTGTGCATATTGAACAGCCGTGCATCAACATCATCGGGACCACGCAGACCAAGCGTGTGCATGAACTGCTGACGAAAGGCTTCGAGGAAAACGGCCTGCTCGACCGCATCCTGTTCGTGCTTCCCAAGTCCCGTGAAGTGCCAAAATGGACCGATTGGGATGATGGCGGGGAGGACAGGGCTTCCATGGCGGCGGCACGATGGGAACAGATACTTGGCAAGGTACTCGCCTTGGACTATGACACGGGAGAGGAAGAAAGGATGCCCCATGTGCTGTCTATGGACAGGGAGGCAAGGGAATATTTCTTCTCTTGGTGGAACAGGAAAGTGGAACGCATCAACCGGATAGAGGACGACGCCCAAGTGGAGAGTCGCGAGATGAAGCATCCGGCGCAAGTGGCACGGCTGGCCCTGCTCATGCAGGTGTTGCGGTATGCCATCAACGAGAGCCATCTACAGTTTGTGGATCTGGCTTCCGTCAAAGCCGCCATCCGGCTGAACGGTTATTTCGAGGACTCGTACCGCCGCATCCGTTCATTCGTGGCAGAGGACATGTGCGAGGAACCGCCCAAGGTACTGCTGTCATTGCTGCCGGACACGTTCGACACGAAAACGGCCATCGCCACAGGCAGGGAACAGCAGAATGTCAGCGAGCGCACGGTGATGAACTACCTCAAGGAGCTTTGCAGGAGCAGGCTGCTGCGGAAGTCCAAGGCCGGGCATTACGAGAAAATCATATATGATAAATCTATAAAATTTAATATGACAGACAATGAACCGTCACCCCCAGACTGCAACGGATGACCCCCTCGTTGCAGCCTGCAGTCTTTGCAGTTTTGCAGTTTCAGGGTTCTAAAAACAGGTATTTCCTGCAAGACTGCAGGAACTGCAAACTGCAAATGACGGTTTCCACTTGCAGGAATCCACAAAAGAGAGCATCATGACCGAATACAGATTCCATCTTCAGAAATACCGTCCGGGCAGCAAGACCGTCTGTCCGGAGTGCGGCAGGAAAGCCTGCTTCACCCGTTATATCGACGAGGCGGGAGAGATTTCCTTCCCTGACAGCGTAGGCATGTGCGACCATATCAACAGTTGCGGTTACCACTACACACCGAAAGAATACTTCCGGGACAATCCGGCTGTCAAAGAAAGATTGAATGGGCAGGAAAGGTTTGGCGGCACACCGATAGCTGCAAGACCGCCAGCAAGAGCATTGCCCGAACAGAAACCACGGATTTCTTTTCTTCCCTCTGATTGGGTGGAGCAGTCCATGCGCAGGTACGACATCAACCCCTTGTACCGATACTTTACCAAAGTGATGGGCAAGGAGAATGTGGACAAGCTATTCAGCCTATACAGGGTCGGTACCTCAAGGAGGTGGGGCGGTGCGACCGTATTCTGGCAGATAGACCGGAACAGCAACGTGCGTGCGGGCAAGATCATGGGCTACGATGCCGTAACCGGACACCGTATTAAGGAGCCTTTTAACCAAGTCAGCTGGGTGCATTCCGTGAGGAAGGTGCAGGATTTCAGGATGAAGCAGTGCCTGTTCGGAGAACATCTGCTGTCGGACAACTCCGCCGTAATGTCTGCCAAACCTGTAGCCATTGTCGAGAGCGAGAAGACGGCACTGGTCGCCGCCCATTTCATCCCCGACTTCATCTGGCTTGCCACCGGAGGGATACACGGGTGCTTCAACGGCGAAGCGGTGCAGGCATTGGACGGACGGGAGGTGATTCTTTTCCCCGACCTTAAGGCAACGGAAGAATGGCGGCGATGGCTGCCGCTGCTGAAATCCATATGCAGGCGTGCCACATGTTCCGACCTGCTGGAAAGGATCGCGACCAATGAACAGCGCAGTCAGGGACTGGACATTGCCGACTTCCTGCTGATGGAGGACACGCCGCAGATGATTCTTGCGAGGATGATAGAACGCAACCCCGTACTGCAGACCTTCATCGACACCTTCGGCCTCGAACTGGTGGATGCAGGGAGGGTGGAATGACGGAAAGGTATCGGACAGCTTGCTGTCCCATGAAAAAGGGGTTGTAAAATCCCGTAGCATATTAGGGCATTTTCACCGCCTCCGCTCCGCTTCCGGCAGTCAAAAAGCCCATAGGCCGAGGGATGTCCCTCCGACTTCAAATATATGCCTCCGGTAATAGGACGGGATTTTACAACAGAAATTATAATCATAAAACGAACGGATATGAGTAATACACAATACGCGGTCTGCCACCTGCAGCGTGGCAGCGGTAATGACTCTGGTATGTCATGCCATATAGAAAGAAAGGATGCCAAGGGGAAGAAATATGTCCCGGACAATGCCGATGCTGGCCGGACACATCTCAACCGGGAACTGGTCAAGTTTCCCGATGGCGTGTCCAGCCGCACCGAGGCGATACAGCACCGCATCAATACCGCCGGACTGCGCCGAAAGGTCGGCAAAAACCAGACAAAAGCCATCCGTATCATCCTGACCGGGACACATGAACAGATGATGAAGATTGCCAATGGCGGCAGACTGGACTGTTGGATTGATGCCAACCTCAAATGGCTAAGGGATACATTCGGGAATGAGAACCTTGTATCGTGCGTGCTGCACATGGACGAGAAGACTCCCCACCTGCACGCCACCATCGTTCCCATTGTGACCGGGGAGCGAGTCCGCAGGAAACGTGAGGGTGAGAAGAAGTATGAAACGAAATCCGGTCCCCGGCTGTCGGCGGATGATGTGATGCGACGTACGCGGCTGCACGAATACCAGAACAGCTATGCTGCGGCCATGAAACCGTTCGGGCTGCAGCGGGGCATTGTCGGCTCCACCGCCAAACATCAGGCAAATTCGGATTATTACAGGCAGCAGGTCATCCGTTATGAGGAGGACATAGCCAAGTTGCAGGCAGATGTGGAGAAGGCGCAGGAGGGCAGGAACACCATCCTCTCGTGGTTCGGCAAGGGAGACCTTGCCAAAGCGAAAAAGGAACTATCGGACAAGGATGAGAAGATTGCCGAACTCAATAAACAGATTAAGGCTCTTCAGGCAGAAAAGGCACGGTTGCAGGAGCAACATAAATCAGGAATCGAAAAGCTGCGGAACGGCTACCAGAAAGAGATAGACGCAGCCATCCGCAGGGCGGAAACCGCCGAGCGGCAGTCAGAAGAGAAAGATGCCGTCATAGACAGGCAGCGAAAACAGATAGGCCTGCTTGACCGTAAGGCAAACCCTCAGCGTTATAGCCTCTCATCCGGTGCCGAGCTTGTCCGAATCAACGTGTCCAACTACCGGAACCCGTCGCTCCACATCTGGACACGGGTCGGCGAGGAGCTTTTTGAGGACACCAAATTCCAGATAGACTATGATGTGGCCCAAAGACATTTTAACGGCCAGATCACGGACGAGGAATTTGCCAACGCCGTATTCGAGCCGCAGGAACAGGTAAGCGTGAAGCAGGCCGAGCTGTTGGGCGCTGCTTTCACTCTTGCCGCCGGTGGACAGGCAGAGGTTCATGTCGGCACCAGTGGTGGAGGGGTGTCTTCGGAACTTCCGTGGAATGATAAGAAATCCAAAGGATTGAAACGATAAAGCTATCAATTCAATAGATAGATTAGCAGAAAAATATCTACTTTTGTATTGGATATAAAAATATAACGATGAAATTATCAAAATTATATAGTAAGTCACTTTGGAAAGACAGTTTTTTGTACGCAGTTAGTTTCATTGCTGCTATAGAAACTATTTGTGCTATCGCTAATTTTAGCATTACAGATATTTGCAATATACAGAAGTGGTGGGAGAAAGGCTTGGTTATTGTGGGTGTATTTTTATTATTTTGGCTTATAATATCTGTAGTAAAGGCATTCAGAGCAGACCATTCAATCACTTTAAAAATAAAAGGAATCAATGTTAAAATTGAAGAAGGGGATATATTTGAGTCAACAGATTGGAAATTAATCCCTTTTAATGAATTTTTTGATACCACTGTAGATGATGTCGTTATTGCTCGGAACTCGTTGAATGGAAAATTCATAGAAAGATTACAAGATATTGATGATTTGAAGCGACAAATTAACGAAGCAGAAGACATACCTGGAATGAAAAGAAAAACAAAAGCAGGTAAAATTTGTTATCCACTTGGACGAATCATTGTATATCAAGATTATTTGTTATTGGCATTTTCTCATTTTGAGAATAATCAGGCTAAACTATCTCATAACGATTACGAAATTTGTCTTAGGGCGATGTGGAATGAAATAAGCAGAGTATATGCTAATAAACCTATTGCTATACCGTTACTTGGGGGAGGAATAACACGCATTACAGATAAGAATGAATTTAATTTGCTTCGTTGCATTCTTTGTACGCTTAAAACATCGAATGCTCCAATATATCAACCGATAACAATTGTATTGACACGAGAAACTATTGATAAAATTAATTTGTATGATATTAAAAAAATATTTTAATCATGTATTACAGGACAAGAACTTACATCGCCGGAGATTGGGATCATGACAAAGATGCTGTTGAAGCATTACACCGATGGAATGAGAGTTCCAAATACGGACTTTCGTTTTCAGATGCTCATGAGTTAAAGCAAGCAAAGGACACAAGTCTAAATTGCTCGATTAAAAGGTCATTGGCTGAGAGATTGGATGCATCTAAAACATTTATCCTTATCGTTGGTGACCATACCAAAGAGTTAAAAGCTGGAGGATGTCAA
>DVIH01000001.1 GCA_018711405.1 Candidatus Avibacteroides excrementipullorum
GTACATATAACCTATGTTGTAGACCAGCAAGCCAATCCACAGCATCTGCATTTTCCTTACATCTTTACCTCTCGCTATCACGCCGTCCATATACCCTCCTTGCGCTGTTTTACTATTTTATAATACTGTACCGGAGCAAGAATCAGCCCGTTGAAATTGGCTATGACCGAAGAAAGCAACACCGCATACATCCCCAGACGCATATATTTACAGAAAAGCACAACCAGCGCTATAAAAACGAGCGGCGAAATAAGACTGGAAATATATTGAATCTTCAAAGCTCCTATGCCATTGATGAGCGATACAAATATAGCTCCGAAAATGGTCGTCACGAAATAGACCAGCATCCAAGCCGAGAGATTGAACGAGATATACACCGATTCTCCTATCCACAGTTTATATACGGCATCCGAAGCCAAAAGCATGACGATGCCGGCCACAGTCACCAACAAGGCCAATTTCAGATACTTGTTTACTCCACTGACTATCCAGCCGAAGTCTTTTTGCGTATAGGCATTTGTCACTGCCGACCAGAACGGTTGCAAAAGTATCATGAATCCCATGTAAAGCACGTTGAAATACTTATAGGCTATGTTGTATTCGGTAACGCTTTCCATTGAAAACAACCTGGCTATAAAGACATTTGCCGTCTGAAACTGTATAATGGCCGCTATCTGTATGATAAAGAATTTCATGCCCAGTCCGAGCAAAGGTCTCACCGACTTTCTCTCGGCAAACCTTACCGAAGGGATGCAATATCTGTACCCTCTCTTGAAATAAAAAACTGAAGCAACAATCCATGCCAACATGGGAGGAATGCACAAAGCAAGCGAAAGCACAAACAAAGAGCCTGATACCGTTTCTTTAAAAATAAATACGGCCAACAACGAACCCAACTGCCCCCAAAGATCGACAGCAGCAGAACGAGCAGGCTGCTGATCGGCTATCAGTATTATACTTAAGATCCTCAAAACAAAAGTTATGCAAAAATACAATACCAAAACAGTCAATGCCAGCTTCAGATCAGGCTCATTAGTCATATCCAACTTCAGCAACGGAGAGATATCAATGGCATGCACCACAGCTATCATAATTACGGCCAAAGCCATAAATATCACACTCAGCACCACATAGGTAGTACTGACATAAGTCCTGGCTTTCCGCCTGTCGCCAAGCGCCAAAGCCTCGCTGAACTTATTTCTCAAGCCATTGGTAAAACCTATGTCAAAAAAACTCATCCATGCAACAATCGAACTTATAGTCAGCCATGTGCCATAGACGTTTTCATTGACAAAATCTATTGTCATCGGCACGATAACGAGAGAACTCAAAATGCTGCCTATCTTTATAAAGATAGACAAAGCAACATTTTTTTTCAGTTTTGCTGTTCTCTCGCTACCATTGTTTATCCAAGACAATATGTTGCTTATGTGATATTTACCCGACATTTCACCAAGCAAACAATCGATTAATCTTTAACGCCATTCATTATGCAAGCGGCATTCTTCTTGCCGGTCATTTCCACCACCGAAGCTATATACTCAAGAGAATGCTTAGTCGTATATCCTTCACGAGCCACAAACAGGACAAAATCCGCAAGTTTCACCAGAGGCATCGCGTCAGAATATTTTGCAAGAGCAGAAGAATCAAAAATTATGAAGTCGTATCTTTCCGACAACTTTTCATGCAGTTTCTCCATTTCCCTGCTTTGCAACATCTCGGCAGAAAGCTCTCCCACCCGGCCTCTTCTCAAGACATCAAGTCCGGAGCTTTCTTCTACTATAACATCATCAAGTTTTCCATTGCCATCGAGCAATTGATAAAGCCCGGCATCGGTACTTTGTTTCCCATCACAGCGGAAATCTGCATCCACCAGCAAGACTTTTCTGCCGGTCTGAGCCAGATAAAGAGCTGTACGAGACGCAATGTAACTCTTGCCTTCTCCGTCCGCCATAGATGCAAACAGCACGGTCTTGCATTTATCTTCATCACCTAAAGCATTCAACATAAATGCCCGAAGGTTTCTTATATCTTCAGCCACGACATTTCCGCAATCACCTGCATTCGTCCGTTCCTTATCCGTATCCTGATGAATATGCGCCACAACAGGCAGTCCGGAAACAGCTGTAAGGTCATCTGAAGAATATAATTTCGGGTCAAGCAATTTCTTGGCATACAGATAGCCTATGGGCAACAACAATCCAAAAATACCCCACAAGGCAACCACGAAAAGCTTTATCGGCGATATAGGTTCCGTCTTTGCAAAAGCGCTGTCTATAACCTGGGCTTTAGGATTGGCCGAAGCAAGGGTCAACTCGTTTTCTTCCTGCTTCTGCAACAGGAACAGGAACAGAGCCTGCTTTATCTCTTGTTGGCGTTTTATCTCTATATACTCTCTCTCCTGAGTAGGCATCCCCGATATACGATTACGGAATTCCTGTTCTTGCATCCGCAAGTCATTTCTGGCATACTCTATTCCCCTCTTTATACTCCTGATGGTAGCGAGTACACTCTCGCGCGTGGCATCAACCTGCTCATTCATAGATTCAATCACAGGGTTGCCAGGATTGGTCGACCTCAGCAATTTCAAGCGTTCGAGCAACAATTCATTATATTGCAACAAAGACTCCACAGCAGACTTCTCATCTATACCAAGGCTCATCGGCACTACGGCGTATTTGTTTTCGGGAGCCATAAGAAACTCCTCAATCACCGAGATTACAGAATATTGTGTTTCGGCATTTATAAGTTTTTCCTTGAAATCGCTGGTCTTTTCAAGTATGATTTTCGCTTCCGCCTCTATATCCGTCAGGTTGTTTTCAGTCTTGTACTGTTCAAGTATTCTCTCCGTATTCTTCAAATCATTGTCAATGATAGTTATTCTCTTCTGGAGAAAAGCCGCAGTCCTTTCGGCTGTTACATTCTTTTCGATCACACCGTAATCATTGTATTCATCTATCATCGTATTGAGTACATCCTTGCCTTTCACCTTGTTTATGTCTTCCATTATAAGGTTTATGACATTGGCTTTCTTGCTTGCAAGCTTTACCGTGACCAGCTTGCCAAGACGCTCTGCGGAATATCCGTAGCCAAAAAAGATTACTTTCATGTCCACTTTCTTGTCTTTCGGGAAATACTGTGTCTTGGTCACTTTGAAATCGCCGTATTCCGTCTTGACCACTATAGGGAAATTGCCTTCAGCCTCACCGACTTCATCGCCGTCAAACTCAGCTTTAACCTTCACCTTGTCCGGTTCTTTTTTGGAGACTTTCACCTTGAATTGTATAGGGAAAGACAACGTATCGGCCATACTCTCATTGACAGGATTTATGTCTATGGGCGAGTCGCCATAATAGTATTTCTTTTTTATCACTCCCTCCACAAAAGTCTTGTTGAGTTGCAGTTTCTTCACCGTATTGTATCTGATAGAATACGAGCCAATGATTTCCAGCTCATCATCTACCACGCCTCCGCCGACATTGCCGAGCACATCACTGAAAGCGAAATTTTTCATCAAGGCGGAAGCCATGCCTCCCATACCGCCGCTCTTGCTGTCTTCTTTTATAAGCACATTGGCCGAAATCTCAAATTCTGGATTCTTTATAAGAAGGTAAGCCACCGCCACTACTCCGCACACAAAAAACGACAGGAGAAACATTTTCCAATGTTTCGCATATTCGCGTATAGTCTTAGACAAGTCCGACTGTTTTGACGTA
>DVIH01000071.1 GCA_018711405.1 Candidatus Avibacteroides excrementipullorum
GCCTTTAAATCTTGTGGCGATTTGTAGAATTTACACAATCGTGTTTCGCTTATGTGCTTCTTGAATCTATTCAGTTTCTCTTCTTTTTCAGAGTCTGTTTCAGTTTTGCTTTTAGGTAAATCTACACTTTCATCAATGATGAACGCTATTGACGGAATCCCCTTTTGGATAGCATAATTATATTCTGATTCTGTGTAGCTCAATCCAGTATCGGACTTGATGCTTCCGTATTTTCCTCCGATAATGACAATATAATAATCGGATTCGTCGATAGCTTGTTTTATCCATTCCCACTGGCTTGCGTTGGCGGCAGGAAATACTTCCATTCCGTATGGCATGTGCCCTAATTCAAGAATAGCTTCTGTTACAACCTTTCGTTCTTCTTTAAGATCGGAATAAGTGGAACTGATAAATATTTGATATTTCTTTTTATGGTTATCCCGCTGCATTGTGTTCATGTTTGAGAATGGAGTTTATTGTTCCAAAACAATAGGGAATGTCTAAAATTTGCTTGTTTTAGACATTCCACCTGCCAATAAAAATTATAAATAATGATTTATTGCATCCGTTCGCTGCCGTCTTCACCGTATCTGCCGTCCTTGGCTTCGAAGATCACGCTTGGCTCGAAGACTTCTACGGTATGCCAAGCACCTGCCGGGATCTGACAACCATACAGTCCGTCGGTGGGGGAGAGGTGAATGCGACCAGTCTCTTTACCATTGTCATCATACATGACTTCATCCAGCTTGCCGCACAGGCATATCACGCTTTCGGCAGACATCGGATGTCTATGGATGTCCACCTTGGTCCCGGGAAGAAGGGCATTGAGCATCCTTTGCGATGCATCTGCAGCAGAATTGCGCATATCCACATTCGTTCTCAATCTCGGATTGGCCGCAGCCTCCTCGAAAAGCCTGTCTATAAATTCTTTGCTGAATTCCATATTCAAAATTTTATATTCATACAAAAATAACAAAAGTATCCGAAAAGGTTGTACAGCTACAATCTTTTCGGATACTTTTAGTCGGTTAATGTCCCTTTATATTCGGTTTGATTACTGCCTTGCAGTCTGTCTCTGACAATGATGAAATGTTCGACAAGATGCCGAACTAAAATTTTTTAATCTTTTCCTGCTTGATTTTGATTTCTTGTGAAAAAATATCATATTTGTCATAATTGTAACCGTCGTTACTGTAACGACGGTTACAAAAGACAAAAGGAGGGAACCCATGAAATTTTATGACAGAACAGAAGAACTCGAGGCTTTGAAGAAGATAGAAAAGACTTCAGCAAAATATGCCCAGATGACAATCATTACGGGCAGAAGGCGTATTGGAAAGACGACTCTTATCAGGAAAGCCTTTACAGGAATCCCGTTCGTATATTTTTTTGTGGGGAAAAAGAGTGAAAGTCTGTTGTGCAAGGAGCTTGTAGAGATCATCCGGGAAGAACTGGGAGAAGAATTAGGTGATTTTACATCTTTCGCGAGACTTTTTGCCGTAATTATGTCTATCTCGAAAAGAATAAACTTTACACTTGTCCTTGACGAATTCCAAAATTTCAAATATGCCAACGAATCTGTTTTTACAGACATGCAGGATATCTGGGATTCATCAAAGGACGACAGCAGATTGAATCTCGTAATCTGCGGCTCAATCTATTCAAAGATGAAACGGATTTTTGACGATAAGGACGAGCCCCTTTATGGAAGATGCACGGCAAGGTTCAGGATAAAACCGTTCACGACATCCACGCTGAAAGAAATTCTCGGGGATTTTAATCCGGACTACACGAATGACGACCTCCTGTGCCTCTACATGATTACAGGTGGGGTCGCCAAATATGTTGAACAACTGATGATCAATGATGCCGTGACAAAGGACTCTATGATAAGAAGCACTCTCGGCCTCGGGTCATATTTCATTGATGAGGCCAGGGAGATGTTGACCGATGAGTTCGGGAAAGATTATGGCAATTATTTTTCAATTTTGGCCGCATTGGCAGCAGGGAATACGACGAGAGGCGAAATCAAGAGTTATACCGGCATTGAACCTGGCGGATTTCTGGACAATCTTGAAAAAGACTATGACATCGTCCGGAAAATGCGTCCATACCTTTCCGGGGAAGGCAGCAAGAAAGTCCGATATGAAATATCTGACAACTTTATGAATTTCTGGTTCAGATTTATCTACAAATACCGTAGCGCCGTAGAAATCCAGAATATGAAATATGTTCAGGACAAGGTGTTCGCCGACTATGAGACATATTCAGGCCATATCCTTGAACGCTATATACGGCAGCAATATAGAGAGACCGGGCTATACAATGTGGTTACAAACTACTGGGACAAAGACGGTTCGGACGAAATAGACCTTGTCGCAATCAATGAAGTCGAGCACTCACTGGTTATCGGCGAAGTCAAAAGAAATCCGGAAAAGATAAATCTCGAGACACTAAAGAAAAAATCTGCAAAAATCCTCAGCCACCATAACGGCTGGAACAGCAGGATTATAGGTGTTTCAATGGAGGATATGTAGGAAAGTAAGCCTCCGACAAAGTACAATTAGATAAGATTGGCAGCGATTACCAAGGATTATCAAGGTAGTCGCTGCTATTATTGGGTAGTAGCGGGTATTACCCTTCTACTTTCGGAAGTTGCAAGGCAGTAGCGAGTCAATGTCCTTTACTGTTGGGAGCCTTTTGAGAGTGTCTTCCAGCCAGGTGCGGGTGTCTATGCCGTGAGCCTTGCAGCTGCTGAAGAGGGAGTATACGATTGCCGCGCGGACGGATTGCATTCTCCACCCCGTTGTTGTCGATGTGGTATCTGCCGTCAAGGACGTAGCGGCTTAGTCGCGGCAGCAGGGTGTAGGTATATACAAGGGCTTTCCCCATTCT
>DVIH01000072.1 GCA_018711405.1 Candidatus Avibacteroides excrementipullorum
AGAATGCCCTGTCGCATTATGCTTCTCTGTAAAAATAGGAGATGTGGATATCCTGTCTACAGTATGCTCTGCCATACCTATATATGTATCTGTCGCTATTGAGCAAAATTGCCCTATTTCAGCATCTATAGCCCATGCATTTATTCCCAAATATGAATACCGCCCAACAGAAGTTTTGCACAGACGGGCAAACCTGTTCACTTTTGCAAACCTGTCCACATTCGATTCATTGTCTATAAGGGCTAACATTGATACAGCCGGATTATTAAGATTCCGAAGCACCCCTTTTATATATGACATCATCATTCTACTATCAAGTGTTTTTTTATAACGTCAATCTGAAAATAAGGATTCCAAGAAGTATCTATCTCTTCATAACATGCTTCTCTTACCTTATCCCGTTCCGATTCATGCCTGTCAAACCAAGCTGAAATACAAGCTGCCAATGAACCCGCATTTCCCATTTCAAAAAAATCACCTGTCACGCCCGGATGTATTGATTCAAATTCAGGTCCCTGATATTTAAAACATCCATGAGTTATCACCGGAGTACCAAACATCATACTGTGCATAGCTGTCAACCCGACATTACCTGGAGAGACACACAGATCAGCATTAAAGATCAATTCCGCATTAGTCTGTTCATCATAACATGCACCATAAAACCACACATGCTCACATATCCCCTTTTCCACAGCCAAATCATGCAAATTCCTACACGCTTCTCCATCGCCGACCAAAGTCAAGTTGAAAACTTTTCCTTTCTCTTTCAAAAGTTTCAAAACCTCCAATAGCAAATCCAATTTTTTGGAAAAAGTAAGCCGCCCTATAAAAATGATATTTGGCCTGTTATTGCCAAAATGCTTTTTATATAATCCAGTAGGAACTATCATCTTTCTCAATTCAAACTGTCTGTCATAATCCAATGAATTATGAATGACAAAAAGATTATCACCTCTGAATCCATTTTCAATCATAAGATTTCTTGCATAATTGCCATAAAGGAAAGTGCCGTCCGCAAGTCTGAAAAATATCTTTTTCAAGATCTTCTTTGCACGTGTTTCACGCCCGTACCAACCATGCGACCAGAAATAAACATGTTTATGCGGAAAGAAAAGTCTGGCGAATATTATAAAAGCCCAAGTAGATATGGATTTCAGTTCTCCTAATAAAAAATAAGTCCTGTATTCTTTCCTAAACAACAAATCTACAATTCCTTTCTGCCAATAACAAGAAAAAGGCAAATTTATAACCGGAACTTCTTTTGCCCGTTTTAACAACGACAGATCCAATGTTTTTATGTCACTACCATTTCGTCCAAAATACCAATCGCAATCAAACTTTTCATCTATCAATTTAAAAACACCAAGCCGATAAAGCGGTGCGAAATTATAAATAAGGCAAAGTTTTTTTTCCATAAATATGATATATCCTATACATTCATATTCAAACACATTCCGTAGCATCTCCTGCATGTCATAGATGTTGCACCAGTCTATGACAAACCTGTTAGCTACAATCTCCCGTCCACAATCTCCCTGTCAAGGAATGCTTTCACGTCAAACACCACATGCCTGTCCTTGAGCAGGGACGGCACGTCCAGCGTCTCGAACTTCTTATGGGCTACCGCGAGTATAGCCGTGTCAAACTTCGCCGCCGGCAACTCATTAGTCACATCCATGCCGTACTCATGCCTTACCGTATCGGGATTGGCCCAAGGGTCATACACCGTGACATTCACATTGTATTCTTTCAATGCCTTGTAGATGTCTATCACTTTCGTGTTGCGCACGTCCGGGCAGTTCTCCTTGAACGTGAAACCGAGTATGAGTATATTCGATTCCAACACCTGGATGCCTTTCTTCAGCATCAGCTTGATGGTCTCGTTGGCAACATATTCGCCCATGCCGTCGTTCATTCTGCGACCGGCAAGGATAATTTCGGGGTTGTAGCCGTGCCTCTGGGCGCACTGTGCCAGATAGTAGGGGTCTACACCTATGCAGTGACCGCCCACCAAACCGGGCTTAAACGGCAGGAAGTTCCATTTCGTGGAGGCTGCCTCCAATACGTCCTGAGTGTCTATGCCGAGCTTACAGAATATCTTAGACAGTTCGTTTACGAATGCTATGTTGATGTCCCTTTGGGAGTTTTCTATCACCTTTGCGGCTTCGGCCACCTTGATGTTCGGGGCAAGGTGTGTGCCTGCCGTGATGACCGAGCTGTAGACCTCGTTGACCAAATGGCCTATCTCGGGTGTGGAGCCTGAAGTGACTTTCCTTATCTTCTCCACCGTGTGCTGCTTATCGCCGGGATTGATTCTCTCGGGGCTGTAGCCTGCAAAGAAATCGACATTGAGTTTCAGGCCGGAAACCCTCTCCACCACAGGGATGCATTCGTCCTCTGTCACGCCGGGATATACGGTGGATTCGTAGACCACCACGTCGCCTTTGGAGATTACCTTGCCCACTGTCTCGCTCGCGCCGTAGAGCGGAGTGAGGTCGGGATTGTTGTTCTCGTCCACAGGGGTGGGCACGGCAACCACATAGAAGTTGCAACCGCGTATGTCCTCGATGTTTGAGGTACATTTGAAACCGTTATTTATTGCGGTCTGAAGCAGTTCGTCGGAGACTTCGAGTGTGGCATCATGCCCTGCCATGAGAGCGGCCACACGGGCGGGGTTCATATCGAAACCGACTGTCTCATACTTTGTGGAAAACAGCCTTGCAAGCGGCAGGCCCACATAACCGAGACCTATCACGCAAATCTTTATTTCTTTCATATTATAAACACTTCTATATAAAGACAGAAACTATTTTTATAATTTTTCACCAATACAATGTAATATTTATAATCGTAGGTATTTCTTATAAATTCAGCATAATAATAAACTATAATTCTGTGATTATATGATTAATATACGACAAATCCAGTTCCTCTTTTTCTGCAAGATGCTGTATAGTGCGCCCTATACGAAAGTAATCCGCTCCCATCAAAGAAGAAGCAATAGTTATCAAAGAATCACTTATACTAGTATCCACATTTAATACTTTCCCTATGGAAGAAAAAAGAACCAATCCCATAGGGACATCCTCTGTAATATATCTTGAATTAAGAGAAACTGGCCCTTTGTTGGAAGAATCCGCGAAAGACCTGAATACATCCATAGCGTCCAACGACAAATCATCCGTATTTCTCCATTTTGCAGCTTCAAAATAATTCAAAGGTTGACAGCCAAATTTTTCAAGAATTACATTCTTTTGTTTATCGAATTCTTCTATCACATGAACTACAGAAGGCGTAAAAGCCTCTTTATACATCCAAAATTCCCCTTTGGAATACTCTATTCGTGAAGCGGATAACAATGTTCCGATTGTATGCACAATCATATTGGGGTTATGCAAAGCAGATTCCAATATATGCTCACGCAAAT
>DVIH01000073.1 GCA_018711405.1 Candidatus Avibacteroides excrementipullorum
GACGAATAAACTATTGCACTGCCTATTATTCATCGAAGCATTTATCATAACATCGTGCACATCATACAAGTCTATTTCTATCGACTACCTGAGACCTCCCAAACATGCATTGAACGAGAGTATCAAATCGGTTGGCATCATAAACATGACAAATACCGATTCGCTCGAAATCAACTATACCGACCGCTACGCTTTCGGGAGCATATTGGTCAGCACCACATTCGATGCAGATGAAGCCATACGCGAGATAGCACAAGGACTGGCAGACAACAACATCTTCGATGAAGTGATACTGTCAGACAAAGCATGGGAAAACAAACACATGCCTACCGCATTGCAGATAGACTCCATGAGAAACAGCCTCAACGTGGATGCCATCGTGGCACTGACGGGTACGCGGCTGGACTGGGCCAACATCATATTCGACACAGATTTCTACAACACAGCCGATGTGATAACAAGCATAATATACCAATACAACGTAAGCATAGCCTACAAAGACAGAACACAAAACATCACGGTGAAAGATTCGTTGGAAATAAGAGATTTATATCCGCTCGTCATCGATGACCAAACACTGATGGTAGACATCGACCAAGATACACTGAGAAAGACTCTCTCCGGTGCGATAGGCTATGAATTTGCAAGAAACATCACCCCCACATGGCATCAGGCCGACAGAATCATATTCACCACTTCATCACAGGAAATGAAAGACGCGGAAATGTTCATCAAAGAAAACAATTGGGAAGAAGCCTTTGACAAATGGATGCTGCTCACTCATGACAGAAGCAGTGTGCTGAAAGCACAGGCACAATTCAACATCGCCCTTTACCATGAAATGAAAGACAATCTGCAAGAAGCCGTAAGATGGATAAACGCAGCAGAAAACACCCTGAGCAAAGACAAAGACAAATTCAGGGCAAGCAACACATACACACTGATAGAACAATACAAACAGGCCTTGGGACAAAGAGAGGAAGACATGAAAGGCATAGAAAACTATTACAACAAAAAAACGGCATCGGGCAACAATCTCTAATATATTTTCGTATATTTGGAAAATATAACAACATACAGGAGGAACAGATATGATTTCAGGCAGCAACACACATGACAAGGTAAAGGAAGTCATAAGACTTGCTTTGACAAAAATATCAGGCAGCGAAGAGGATCTCAGCGTTACCGACATACACATACAGCCAAGTCAAGAGACCGGATGCATAAAAATATATGACGATGAAGACAACCTGCTGGCTTCGGACACAATAGAGGAATGGAAAGAATATGAAGAAGACGACTTCAACGCAGGAGTGGCAAAAGTACTCAAAGAAGAAATAGAGGTCCTGAAAAAAGACGGACTGATAGATTCGCTGAAAATATTGAAGCCATATTACTTCGTACTAATAGATGAAAACAAGGAAACCATCGCAGACATCTATCTCGTTGACGATGATACCCTGATACTCAACGATGAATTGCTGAAAGGGCTGGACAAGGAACTGGACGACTTCCTGGAACAACTGCTGAAAGAGTAATCCCCTCTGCCTGCAATCATCACGACAACACCCCACTAAAAACTTTGGCAGATATATGCACTGCACACATATCTGCCAAAGCCCCGATTCGGGAAAGCCTGTCACGGCATTATCTCATCCTTTCTATCAGATCATCTATTCCCATTGACGTCTGTTCGCCGGTCTCCATGTCTTTCAGCGTAACCTTACGCTCATTCATTTCCTCCTCGCCTGTCATCACCACAAAAGGTATATTCTTGGCATTGGCATAAGACATCTGTTTCTTCATCTTGGCCACATCCGGATACAGTTCCGCATTGACATTCTCATGCCTCAGCCTGTAAATGATCTGCATGGCATAAGCGGCTTCCTTCTCTCCGAAATTCACGAAAAGCACCTTCGTGCTTTCGGCTGACTTCCCGGGATACAGGTTGAGTTGGTTCAACACATCATAGATTCTGTCTGCCCCGAAAGATATTCCCACCCCCGACACGCCTTTCAGTCCGAATATGCCGGTGAGGTTGTCATAACGCCCGCCTCCCGTGATGCTTCCTATCTGCACATCGAGAGCCTTGACTTCAAATATCGCTCCGGTGTAATAGTTCAATCCTCTGGCAAGGGTAAGATCCAGTTCCAGATCGGCTTTAGTTCCTACCGCCGACACATACCTGAATATGCTTTCAGTCTCTTCTATACCCTTGAGTCCGGTTTCACTGCCTGAGAGGACATCCTTAAGCACAGCCAGTTTATCTTCATTGGAACCGGAAAGGGTTATTATGGGCTGCAACCTGCTGACGGCCTCATCCGACAAACCTTTCTCCCTCAACTCCGCATTGACATTGTCAAGTCCTATCTTGTCCAGTTTGTCTATGGCCACAGTTATGTCAACTATCTTGTCGGCCTCTCCTATCGTCTCGGCTATGCCGCTGAGTATTTTCCTGTTGTTTATCTTTATACATACATTTATGCCAAACCGGTTGAACACTTCATCCATCATCAGAACCAGTTCCGTCTCGTTTATCAACGAATCGCTGCCTATGACATCGGCATCGCATTGGTAGAACTCGCGGTAACGCCCTTTCTGCGGACGGTCGGCCCTCCATACCGGTTGTATCTGGAATCTCTTGAACGGAAACACCAGTTCATCTCTATGCGCTGTGACATAACGTGCGAAAGGCACGGTAAGGTCATATCTCAATCCTTTTTCGCAAAGTTTGGACGACAACTTGGCTGCGTTTCTCTCTGCCAGTTCGTCATCGCTTATTCCTGCCAGGCAATCTCCTGAGTTTAGCACCTTGAAAAGCAGTTTGTCTCCCTCTTCTCCGTACTTTCCCATAAGGGTAGACAGCAGTTCCATCGCCGGCGTCTCTATCTGTTCGTATCCGAAGAGGCGGAACACTTCTTTTATCGTATCGAAAATATAATTTCTCTTAGCCATCTCCGCTGACGAGAAGTCTCTCGTCCCTTTCGGTATTCCAGGTTTTACAGCCATAACATTCACTTATTTTATTATGATTCCAAATTTCCTGATGCAAAAATACTGATAATAATCGTTTTTTTCAACCATTCCATGCACGATTAACAACTGAAAAGCGCACGGCTCAAGGCACACAACGCCTGCTTCTTGTCGGCAGCCCTCACCAGAAACGCTATGTTGTTGTCACTGCTCCCGTATGAGACCATGCGCACGGGCATTTCTGCCAAAGCATCCACGACCGTTTTCATCGTACCGGCATTATGCCGCCCCATATCGCCCACCACACACGCTATGCACATGTCTGTATCGATGGCGACTTCGCCATAATGTGACAATTCATCAGCCACTTCGTCAAGGTGAGCAGTTTTGTCTGTCGCGACAGCCACATTCATTTCAGACGTACACACCATATCGACCGGCACCATGTAGCTTTCAAATATCTCGAACACCTTGCGCAGGAAACCGCTTGCCGGCAAGCGACCGTTGGATTTCACCTTTATGGCTGTGATATTATCTTTTGCGGCTACGGCCTTTATGCCCCCGCCCGTGCAGTTGCCGGCTATGAGAGTGCCGGGTGCTTCAGGCTGCATGGTATTGAGCAGCAAGACAGGTATGCCGGCTCTCTTTGCCGGAATGATACATGCAGGATGCAATATCTTGGCTCCGAAATAGGCGAGTTCGGCAGCTTCGTCGAATGTCAGCGAACGCACCGGCGATGTATTCTCCACTATTCTCGGATCATTGTTGTGCAGTCCGTCTATGTCTGTCCATATCTGCACTTCTTCCGCATCAATGGCGGCCCCTATCAGCGAAGCCGTATAGTCGCTTCCCCCTCGTTGCAGATTGTCTATCTCATTGAATGCATTCCTGCATATAAAGCCTTGAGTGATATAGATGCATCCATCGCCCGAACCGAGCATTCCGGCCATGTGTTTCCTTATATAGTTTATGTCAGGCTCGCCCAGCCTGTCGGTGCGCATAAAGTCGAGCGCAGGCAGGAAAGCCGCATCATAGCCCTGTTCCAGCATATAGTTGTAGACCATCTTGGTGGAGATAAGTTCTCCCTGAGCCAAAACAATCTTCTCCTCATAGAGCGTAAAGATATCTTTCACGAAAGAACGGAGATAATCGAAATGCTCCTTTATAATTTTCTTGCCTTTCTCCCTATATTCATCGGTGGAGTAAAGTTCCTCCACATGCCCGGCATAAACAGCCTCCAGCCCGTCTATCATTTCCGCAGCTTCCCGCAGTCTCTTGCCATACAGACATTCAGAAATCTCCACCAGTTTGTTGGTCGTTCCCGACATGGCCGAGAGCACCACTATCTTGCGTTCACCGTCAGCAATGAGCCTCACCACCTCTTTCATGCGCGAGGCCGAGCCTACGGAGGTCCCGCCGAATTTCAATACTTTCATTTTCCCTATATATAGTTACAAAACAGTAAGTTCCAATTAAAAAAACACGCGCAATTTATCCGCGCAGCGTCACACCAGTCATGCCATTGCCGCCAGACGATCC
>DVIH01000074.1 GCA_018711405.1 Candidatus Avibacteroides excrementipullorum
TCGCCTTCAATTGTAACTTTGGTCAAAGACGCACAATGAGCGAACAAATAAACACCTACCGACTTAACATTGGCCGGAATTACTATCTCAGTCAGACCGGATTCTTCAAAGGCACTGTCACCTATGCTTTCTATGCTTGCAGGCAGTTTAACAACCTTGATATTGGTAGAGCTTTGGAACGCCATTTTCGGGAATTCATCTGCCGGATACATTTCGGCATCGCTTGAACTTGCCTCTATTGTCACTTTCTCCAGATCAAGTTCTTCGAGTTTCGTCAGATTCTTTATCTGCACAAAATCTTCCCTGTTCAGACAACCCCATATTCTCAATTTCGTACAACTGGTCTTTATCTCCGGTGTCAATATTTCGGCCAAAGATCCTGCTTCCTCATTGTTTATCCTAGTATATCCGTCAGGATCAACAACAGTGCCATGCTTCAACTCGATGTTCTTGAACAACGACCATACACCATCGCTCTTATAGGCTTCTTCATAAAAATCCGATATGACAAGCGTTGCATTTTCGTAAACCGATGCATCAAATGCATCTTCTGCCAGAACAGGAGGCTCAGGGTTGAGAGAAGTTACTTTTGTCACCGGTGTACCGGCAAAAGCCTTTGAGCCTATTGATTTCATAACCTCTCCGAAACCTACGTCAGCAATTTTGGTCGCAGCAAACGCCTCGTTGCCTATGATCTCCAAATCAGACGGAATGCCGAACGCCGTAATGGCGACACAATTCTTGAATGCTTTGTCTCCGATCTCTTTCACTCCCAAGTGGAGAGCCACAGAGGACAGATTCTCGCAATTTTCAAATGCAGATGCGGGAACTACGGATACACCCGACGGCAACAGGAAGCTTGTAAGGTTCTTGCAATCCATAAATGCGGCATCACCAATCTCAATAACAGATGCAGGTACGGTTACGGCCGAAATCAAAGCACCCTTGAAGGATTCCGCGCCGATAAATTCAAGCCCCTGTGGCAACACAACTTTCGTCAGCGAAGCATATCCACTGAAAGCTTTCTCCGGGGTAGCATTGGCACGCCCTGTACCATCGTCTGTTATCTGGGCCCCGCTCAAATCAAGCGATTCGAGAGCCGTGCAAATTCTTATATACTCTATATCAGTATAGTCTATCTCACCCTCTATCTTGAGTTCTTTGACAACACCGGCATCAGTCTCCGTCAACAGGTCTTTCAAAGTTCCGGCCTTTTCCACTTTTATAGCCACTGTTTCATCCTGATGGCCCGGATCATCATTGGAGATGTACTCTATGTCGACAAACTGCCCCCAACCTGCACCGTCAAGATAAGCATCCATAGTACCCTCGGGGATGCGGAGGATGGCTGTCTCGTATGTCTCGGTATCGAATCCGTCAAAAGGAAGCTCGGGAGGGGTCACAGCATAGCAGGTTATGTCGTTCAACGGAGTAGTACCCCACACAAGGGAAGCAAGCTTCTTGACATTGGGGCCAAGGACAACTTTAGATATGGAGGTCTCCTTGAATGCGCCGTACTCTATCTCCTCCAATGTCTCGGGAAGCTCCACTTCTGTAAGGGATGAACAATACTGGAATGCACTTTCCTTTATCAGGGTCGTCTTGGAAGACAACTTCACCGACGACAGGCTTCCGCAACTGGCAAAAGCCAGACGCCCCACTACGGTAAGGCTCTCCGGAAGGACAGCCTCAGTCAGATACGCACAGTTCTGGAACGCACCGGCTCCAAGATCGGTTACGCCCTCGGGGATCTCTATCTTAAGAAGACCTGTACCGCGAAAAGCATAAGAACCGATCGAGGTCACGGTCTGGGGCAGGTAAAGTTCCTGCAAGGAAGCCAGACCGTCCAAAGCATTGTTATGAATCACATTGGGAACGCCGCTGCCGTCATCGGTCATTATCGCCTGGCTCAAATCCAATGCCACAAGGTTCTTGCACTTGAATATGCGGTAGAAATCATCATAACGGATGTTGCCTACTATACGCAGGCGGGTCACACCATCAACCATCTCATCGGTTATCTGATCCTTCAACGTACCCGGCTCGGTCATCGTCACAACCAGATAATCATCAAGTGCAGCATAACGAGAGTACTCATAATTTTGCTTTACAGCACTGCTGTAAGAAAAATTTTCAGGAATCGCACTTGCCGTGCAAACCGGTAGTACCGCCAAGGAAAACCCTAATAAAGACAGTACCGAACTGTGTAGAAACATTTTCATAATAAAACTTGATTAGTTAACTTATTAAAAACCTATCACTGCAAATATACATATTATTTTTTCATACGCAAATGACAGAGATTATTTCTGCATAAAATAAAATTGTATAAAATATAAGCACATTTCAAAGTCTAAGCTATACCAAAATAACATATTATCACGGTTTAGTACATAATTATCAAACAATGTAAGCAAAGTGGACTAAAATATTACAATTCAGCATCGAAAGAAGCAGCATTTAAAGATGCAGGAGCGGAAACAGATGCAAAAGGCTGTATGCATAAGAGGAAAAACAGGAACATTTTTCTGTGTTTTGTACCAAACGGCAGTCAAAAAAAGATCGAGCCGATCTCCGGTCATGATCGGCTCGGTACCCGACGAAGATGGCGTACATCCCGGGCAAAGATGGCGCACATCCCGACCCGACAAGAAAACGACACAGCTAAAAGACTAAAAATCAGATAAAAAAGAAAGCAGACACGGATTGCTCCGCATCTGCCTTCACAACGTATTGAACAGTTCTTACTACATATTAGTCTTCATCACCTCGAAGTATGCTTTCGGGTGCAGGCACGCCGGACACACTTCCGGAGCTTTGGTGCCTTCGTAGATGAATCCGCAATTTCTGCACTGCCACATCACTTTGCCGTCTTTTTCAAACACGCGGTTTTTCTCTATGTTTTCCACAAAAGCACGATACCTTTCCTCGTGCCCCTTTTCAGCCACAGCAATGTTTCTGTACATGAGAGCAATGTCATTGAAGCCCTCTTTCTCTGCCACATCGGCAAAATGCGGGTAATCCACAGTCCACTCCTCGTTCTCTCCCGCAGCCGCAGCCTTGAGGTTTTCAATCGTAGTGCCTATGACTCCGGCAGGATAAGAAGCCGTGATTTCCACCATTCCGCCCTCAAGATATTTGAACATCCTCTTGGCATGTTCTTTCTCCTGCTCAGCCGTTTCCATAAAGATAGCGGCAATCTGCTCATAGCCCTCCTTCTTGGCTACGCTCGAAAAATATGTATAACGCATCCTCGCCTGCGATTCTCCGGCAAAAGATTTCAACAAATTCTTCTCAGTCTCTGTTCCTTTAATAGTTCTACTCATAAACAAACCCTTTCCATTTATTTTAATATGTTATCTTAACGATGCAAAGATATGAGTTTATCTCGACATAGACAAGAAACAAATATAAAAAAAATACACTTTTGTAATAATTTCACATTAAGGTGATAAAACCAATGCAGACATGCAACTACCGCACTGCAAATTTCTTTACCACAGCATTTTGCTTCCCGTAAACTTTTATCACATAAATGCCTTCAGGCATTGCGAAGCCGGTCGTAAGAGTATCCGCACTGAAAGTCCGGACAATACGTCCGCTCATATCACAAACGACAACCTTCGAACCAAGCAAATCAGCAGACAAAGACACGACAACATCACTGCCATTTGAAACGACATCAACAGTAGGCACTACATCAGCCACATCCTCCAAAGAGTTCACGTGATTATGCCCATAAACCTTAGAGAAATCCGAGTTGCGAATCTCTGTCGTTTTTTCGTCTATGACCATGACGACAATACCCAGATTATCTTTATTTATTATATTGTCCGGCAAGTCACATTCAAAGACTTTATCATAAGCTTCGCCTTTCACCACTTCGGTTATGCTTTCATCCATCCCAACAAAACCTTCATATAAAGCCCTTGCCACATGCCGGTATATCATCTGGTCTGCCGGAACAGGATCGGGCAGATTTTCAAAACCGCCCATAGGCCCTGCATAGCCATTGGCATAGCCGTTGCGCTGGTCGTAATCGCTGCCTTCACCGCGCACGCTATCCTCCACAAGCACAAAACCGAACCTTAAACCGGTATTTTCCGAAGAGAAAGAAAAAGCAGATGAAACCTCCACCCTAATCTTATCGCGACTTTCATCGGTGAATTTCGCATAAGCATTCACGCTGCAAATAGGACTTCTGTCTTCAAGCACCAGGCAATAGTTTTTCACTTCGTTCACATCGCCGGAATATTTCCTGTTTACCGTAGCGCTCGGATAGCCCATATTGGTATAAAAATAAATAAAATCGGGATAATCTTCTATCTCCATAACGTCATCTCCATGCACAGACACAGGTATGAACCTTTCACCGTATTTATCATGCATTTCCTGCAAAGCTACTATACCTCTGGGGCAGTTGATGCACCATGTCCCGGTCAATTCTTCCGCCACGAAACGATAGACAAAATCATTATCATCAGGATATGTGACAGCATCATCCAGCACATACTCCTCATCGCCGAGTTTCAACTTCAAAGAATAATACACAGTCTCTCCCTTTTCAACCCTCAACGGTTTATCCAATTCAAAGGTATATTCCGACTCTGCTTTTACTGCCACTTCATGCTTTTGCGTAAACACTTCCCCATTGACTGACAGTTCCGTATAAAACCCACTTTCTTCGACCATAGGACTCGTAACGAAAGTAGCCTCCACCGGTACCACAGGCTTTGTCACATAATGGTCTGTGTTGTTTTTGAAATCATTGACATAGGAAAAATTCCGGTTTCCCACCCATATATCATCTATATAGAGCAATGTGCCTTGGCTCTCTGTGGTATTCACAAAAGCTATATATATGGTCAGGCCTTTATAAGGAGTCAAATCAACCGCATGCCTCATCCATTCGTTTTTCTCACGGCGTATACTGAATACGGGATTTTCCCTGTCGAAGTCCGAAATCTTCTCTCCGCCCGTAGTTGAAATATACACGGAATATCCGTCAGGATTATTGGAACTTGCAGAGCAGGCCATCCACGACAGCACAATCTCTCCTTCTCCTTCAATTTTTATGCCCGGAGTTATCATCCAGTCATCAGTCCTGCTGACAGGCGGAGTGTAACTCGATGTACTTGCAGCCACCACATTGTCATCCAACATGCAAGCCACCCATGGCACTCCTATTCTAAAACCGTACTGGGCCGCATTTTCCGATGGTTGCCCATAGTCATTGTCTATAAGTACAAAATCGCTTGGAATGCCTTTTTCAAAGCCACAACTGAACAACTGTACATATTGCGCATTCAAAAACAGGAACGAACAAGACATCAAAGCTGTAAGAAATAATATTTTTTTCATAACAATATATAAAAAGACGGACACAACTTGAAGCCCATAAAGACAAAGCCGTGTCCATCGTTGATTCAAAATTTATTTAACAACAAATTTTACTATCTGCACCTCATCGCCATGATGTATCTTAACCAAATAAACGCCTGTTGCCAAACCGGAAATATCTACAGCATGTTCACCAGCCACATGCATCATAGCAGAGCCTGCCACCGAATAGATTTCAGCAAAATCATAATCGCCGTTGAATATAAGTTTGTCACCGACAGCAAATACGTTTATATCAGCCGCAGCAGTCGCATTCTCCACACCGCTCTTCAAATTCGGCAAAGCCACCTGCACAGTGTTGTAAACTTCACAATTCATAGGATCATTCATATCGTAATTGGACAAGAATGCCACAACTCTCATATTCTCTGGAACAACATAAGTAACCCTGTCGGTCTCTTCATAGTTCTGATCAAGAGCCGCAACTGTCTCCGGTATTACAAATTCAAAATCCATGCTGAATGAACCGTCTGTCAAATCCACTTGCTCACCATGATCTCTGTCAGTAAGAGAGAAACGCATCACATTATTATGCAGATAATCTTCAATGACACTTCCATTGGTCGATTGATATGCCTCCAATCCGTCTTCAACAAGCCATACATTAAGCACGACATTATTGCCAAGCAGTTCTTCCACAGTCTGCCCTGAGACTGTCAAATCCAAAGTTCTGCTTTCCTTTTCATACTGTCCTTTTATATCCAATGAAACAAAGCACGGATTTGCCAGCAAATCGGCAAACACATCAGCTGTCAACAATCCACTGGCGTATACAGGCGCAACCTCTGCTATTCCGCTTATATAATAACGGTCTGTCATAACCGCGGGATTATAAGGCCCTCCAGTCGACTCAAAGAACCACAACAGATTGTAGCTTGTCTCCACGCTGAAATCATCGGGGAACGAACCTGTATGATGAGCCACCAGCACTGCATTGTCTTCATGCCCGGCTATGGCCTCATTGATGGCATAGACAGCGGACAAACAAGATACACAATCCTGAGAGGTAAACTCTTCTATCAGGACTGTTCTCGGAACAGAAGTCTCATATATCCTCGTACTGCTCTCAACCGCATTATCCGACTCATCATAATCTTCCACTCCTATAAGTTTCGCTTCAAGAGTCACTTTCTCTATCGGATTTTCAGCAGATTCCACCGGCATATCGAAATCGATTGCCACATAACGTCCCGACATCAAAGTCATCTGATCTACTTTCAAATCAACCGGAGCATTATTACCGACCGTACATGTCAAGAACAATGAATCTATACGTTCCGGACCTTCATTTACTATATATGTGGAAACATTCATGTCATTCCCCACTTTAGAATAAGGCTGCACGTAGAAATTCATAAGCTGCACATTATAATCGGGCACATTCTTAGTATACATATATGCCTCAAGATAGAGAGCACCGTAACCTACATTTTCCGCCCATTCTTGATAAGAGCCGTCAGCTTCGCCTACGCCAAAGAAAGACCCGTATTTCAGCGGACCTGTCTGGTCGAATATAATAGGAGCGCCTCCCCATTGCGACAGGCATTCCCAACCAATATAAATAGAATCGCCATCTGTTACCTTGAACGGTGTGTCAAGATACACTTCATTCCAACCAGTCTCTATGACAGAATCCACCTCCTGCACATACAAAGGCTCCTCAAACAGATCTTTTGTTATAAACACTTTGACATCCTTAATCCAACGATCGTAGTTTTTTTGAGTATAAAAACGGATCATGGAGATCTCTCCTTCACCTTTCAGATACTCATTCATGCGTGAAGCCGGCAACATTATAGCGCCTTTCACCATTTTAGGCTGTCCGTCAGCCGCACTCATTCCTATACTATTCAAATTTTCAAGATCAGTGCTGTATCTCACGAGTTCTTCCTTATATTCCGGATTCATATGGAAAGTCTTTTCGCCTACGTTGTTTGACGCATCTATATCTTCAAATCCGTCAGGAATCAGCTCAACCTTGAAAGTATGCTCTCCTTCCGACAAATCATTTGGTATCAACACTGTATTGATTCCGGTATCTCCAGGCTTAATTACACGATTATTTTCATCTTCATTCAAAGACATGTCCACATAAATATCCTGACGCTGCACACCGTCTATCCAATAACGCAACGTATATTTTGTTACATCCTTATCGCCAAGCAATGAATATTTATAACGAAGTTCATAACTGTCTTCGTTGCCTACATAAAGTTTCGGCTGCATGGAAACGAGTATCATGTCTCCACCTTCGGCATTTTCATCCTTGACCACGCCACGCACCATCACTTTCCCATACGATGTACTGTTCAACCAACTACCCTCATAATACCAACAATCATCTGCCTCGTTTGTTGCAAAGAAACTCTCTCTCGTTGTAGCAAAAGGTGCCGCACCGTCAGCCGGAATGCCTTGCCATCCTATATAGAATTTCTCACCGGTAATAGTATAAGGTTCATCAAGCGTAACTTCGTTCCACCCATCGAGCAACTCATCCGCATTGAGTTCCACCTCAAAGACAGGATCAAGAGACGGAGAACCCCCATTATCCAAAGTCAAAAAGACTTTAGGATTCTCTATGCCGCGTCCATACGCTGTATAAAAATAAAAACGAATTTTTGTCAACACATCGCCTTTATACGACTCTGCAAGAGTGGTATTTACTCCTATTGCCACCTTAGTCGTAGGCGTACCCAACGGAACCGACCAGGTCGTCATCTCGTCCAAACAGTTTCCTACAACATACTCATCGGTTGCCAAATCAGCAGGCTCACCTACCCCAACAGCCCTAAAACTAAAATCTGAAAGTTGATTTTCTTCAACAACCAATACTTGATCTGCATAACGATCCAAATGATTAGATACACTTTGCGCAAAAGCAAACAGCGGTAGGCTTAAAAGCCCCGATACAAAATAACGCTTTAGTTTCATATCCATATATTTATAAATTTAACAGTTCCTCAATAATAACATAAAAAATTGACACGAACAAAAAATATTAGCTCATAAATAAAAAAATAACGACAAAAAATACCACGCTAAAAGCCCAACAAGCTGCAAACCATTCATTTAATTATATTCATCTAACAATAAGAAAACTTTAAATACTTAACGTTTTGATATATTCAGTTTGCATTTTTCACTTTACATAATTATGACAGATGAGTTTCCATAAAGATGGATTAAACCGCAAACGCGAGCTGATAACAGCAGATTGTATAAACGCATATACGAAATTTTCTTACATTTGCAAAAACAAATACGCCGAATAATAATGGAAGAACTACGACTGGACATTGTCATAGAATCGGTGTCTTATGAAGAATTGAAACATGAAGACAAGACTTTGATAGACGCCGCACTGAAATATACACGACACAGCTATTCACCCTACTCGGGATTCAGCGTGGGAGCTGCGGTGATGCTCGATAACGGACACATCATCTGCGGCAGCAACCAGGAAAACGCAGCCTACCCATCAGGATTATGTGCAGAGAGAGTGGCTATGTTCTCTGCCAAGTCAACATATCCAAACGCAAGAATAACAGCCATCGCAATAGCAGCAAAAGACAGCAAAGGATTCACTTCCAATCCTGTAACACCTTGCGGAGCAT
>DVIH01000075.1 GCA_018711405.1 Candidatus Avibacteroides excrementipullorum
TATTTGAAAGCATGAGAAATATGGCGGTTCGGAACAGTCCGGCTTTTTCTTATCCATTGCCCGTTCTCGTGCGAGTTTTATCCAATCTGTTGATAGTCAAATAAAACCTACCTGATTACAACAAATATACGGAGAATCCGGGAAAACATGTTTTCTACAGAAAAATAATATCGCGCAAAAGAGAAAAAAACGCATTCAGTCCACCCTTGCCATGAATTCCCTTATCATCACATCCTCGCGGAAGTCATCGGGAGCCTTGTCGAGGATGTCTTTCATGGTCTTATAGCACTTGGGTGAATCGTTGTTGCCGTACAGCATGAGAAATATGCACTTCGACAGGACGTTATCGAAATTGCTGGTTATGAAAGTCTCTATCATGGAGTCGTAGTCGCTGAACAGTCCGTCGCAATCGGACCTGACTGCGGCTCTGGCCGCATCTACCGAACATCCGTCCATGACCAGTTGCGCTATGCGCCTGTCCATGTCGTCTATCCTTTTGTCCAGGTCGCGTTTCTGCTCGAAAAAAGCATACAGCTGCTCGTTGAGCGGAGTGCCGGTCACCGTCATCTTCTCAAAAGATATGTCTATGTTTATATGCCCGTCTTCAAGCACCACCGGCATCAGCAACCTGTTGTCCATAAAAGCCATTGCCAGCATGGAAGAATCGAGGTTGCCCTCCATCTCGAACTGCCCGTGCACTATCTCGGCCGAATCTATCACGGTGCTATTCTCACTGAATGTCATGAGATAGAACATCCTTCCGTCAAGACATGAGACAGAAGTCTTACCGTCTATTTTGTATCCGTTGGAACAGGACACCAAAAGACTACCGAGAAAAGCTGCAAGCAATATCCTAAACATACCATCTGTTCTTTTTAATCATGCACAAATATATATTTTGGAGCAATATGGGTAAAACGTATTATCATTAATTAATGAATTTCAAAATTTATTATGCACGCAAGATAGGCTTTCAACTTTTTTTGTATAAAATAATTTCACCATTGCGCAGCCGCAGCTCCCCTCCGGCGGTGCAAATACATGCCGAAAAAGATGTGCGCCATCCCGGGCGAAGATGGCGTACATCCCGGCCCGATACCGAGCCGATCCCGACCGAAGATGGCGCACATCCCAGGCAGGGGGTGAAAGCGGGCATCGGGAAAAGCGGCGGAAAGCCGGTTGCGCAACATATTTTTCACCCTAAAGTATTTTTTTATCAAACATTTAATTAAATTTGCGCACATTTCCCGATGCATCAGCCACCCGGACAGAGTGCAGGCTCGGCAAGTGAAGTATGAAATGAAGAATACTAACACTATAAAAACATATAAACAAAGATTTATGAAAAAATTCAAACTGACAATCGCAGCGCTTTGCCTGCTCCTCTTTTCTCCGGCGGCAAAGGCCGATGAGGGAATGTGGCTGTTACAGCTCATGAAAGAACAGAACTCCATCGACATGATGAAAAAAGCCGGCCTCAAGCTCGAAGCCGATGACCTTTACAACCCCAACGGCGTATCGCTCAAAGACGCTGTGGGCATCTTCGGCGGAGGATGTACAGGAGAAATCATTTCGGGACAAGGCCTGATCCTGACCAACCACCATTGCGGATATGATGCCATACAGCAGCACAGCTCTGTGGAACATGACTATCTGACCGATGGTTTCTGGGCAGGCTCATTTGCGGAAGAGCTACCCACACCGGGACTGAAATTCAAGTTCGTCACCAGGATAGACGATGTGACAGAACTGATAAACAAGAAAATAGCCGCAAAGGAAGTGACAGAGACCGAAGCCCTGAGCGGAAAATTCCTGTCGGAACTCGAAGAGGAACTCTACAAGAACAGCGACCTCTACAACAAGCCGGGCATAGAACCGGAACTGCTGCCTTTCTACGCCGGCAACAGATATTACATGATATATAAAAAGGTATATCCTGACGTGCGCATGGTGGCAGCCCCGCCGTCGAGCATAGGCAAGTTCGGAGGCGAGACCGACAACTGGATGTGGCCGCGCCACACCTGCGACTTCTCCGTATTCCGCATCTATGCAGATGCCAACGGAGAACCGGCCGAATATTCTGAAAACAACGTGCCGCTCAAGACCGACAAGCACTTCACCATCTCCCTGCGCGGCATAGAAGAAGGAGACTATGCCATGGTCATGGGATTTCCCGGCAGCACCCAACGCTATCTCACCAGAAGCGAAGTGCAGATGACAATGGACAATGAAAACACACCGAGAATCACCGTGCGCGATGCACGCCTCAACGTGCTGAGAGACGAAATGGCGAAAAGCGACAAAGTGCGCATACAGTATGCCAGCAAGTTCGCACAGTCGAGCAACTACTGGAAGAATGCCATAGGCATGAACAAAGCCATAATAGACAACAAAGTGCTCGATGCCAAGACAGCACAGGAAAAACTGTTCGCCAAGTTCGCCAACGAGAAAAACGACCAGGCATACAAGACTGTGGTATCTGAAATAGACGCACTGACAAAAGAAATGGCAGACAACCTCTACAAATACACATATACCATAGAGACATTCTATGCCGGCATAGAGTTCGGCACCCCGTACTCACTGCTCGACTCCATCGTGGCAGCAACCGAAAACAAGAACACGGAAAAAGCCGACAAATTCAAGGAACTGGCACGCGCCACATACTCTGACATCTTCAACAAAGACTATGACCATGAAGTAGACAGAAAAGTGGCAAAAGCCCTCATACCACTGTATGCAGAAAAGATAGCCAAAGAAGACCTGCCGGAATTCTATAGCGTAATAGAGAAAAAATTCAAAGGCGAATATGACAAATACATAGACGAGCTGTATGACAACTCCATATACAGCAACGAAAAGAATCTGGAGAAATTCCTGAAGAAACCCACAAGAAAAGCTCTTGACAAAGACTTGGGATACGGCTATGCCAAATCCAAGTGGGACAAGATGCGCGAGATGATGCTCACCATGTCGGAACTCGACAAGAAATTCGCCATTCCCCACAAGACATACATTCGCGGAATAGGCGAAATGAGACTGGCATACGAAGGTCTGCCCTCTTACCCCGATGCTAACTTCACCCTGCGCCTCACATATGGCAACGTGAAGTCTTACGACCCGAAAGACGGCATACACTACAAATACATGACCACCCTCGACGGAGTAATGGAAAAAGAAGACCCCAACAATCCTGAATTCGTGGTACCGGCCAAGCTGAAAGAACTTTATGAAAACAAAGACTTCGGACGCTATGCCATGAAAGACGGACGCATGCCGGCATGCTTCATCTCCACCAACGACATCACAGGCGGTAACTCCGGCTCGCCGGTCATCAACGCCGAAGGACAACTCATCGGCTCAGCATTCGACGGCAACTGGGAAAGCCTCAGCGGCGACATCAACTTCGACAACAAGCTGCAGCGCTGCATCTGCGTTGACATACGCTACGTGCTGTTCATCATCGAAAAGCTTGGCGGTTGCACAAGACTTATCGACGAAATGACAATCGTGGAATAATTGCATAACGCATATTTATATTGTAAAGGAGAATCCCCGCGGCAATCGTGCTGCGGGGATTTTTTTTGTCTTTGCCTGTCCTCCGCCTTGCGTTCGTGGCATTTGCCGCCGGCAGTCTTCGTTCGTGCAGCCAGTCTGTAAAGACTCAGTGCAAATCTGTACGGACTGCCTGCGCGTCTGAACAGACCGGCAGCAGGAATGAAGACTTCAGGCCCGGAATATGCGGAAAAACATGCACATAAAGTCGGTTTGTGTGTCCATATTCTCGCAAGCAAAGAAATATTTGGTTAAAGTTTTTGGCAGCAAGTGGCTGAATATGCTATCTTTGCACGATTAAACTAAAAAACTGGACTAAAATGAATGCAAAATTACTTTTGTCAAGTTGCATCTTACTGGCAGGCATGGCACTCGGTTCGTGCTCTTCGTCGGAAGATGTAAAGACTCTGTCTGGAGCTGGAAACATTTCTTTGGGCGTGAATACAAACGCCGTATTTACCCGTGCCGTGAGCATGAGTGAATATGAGGATGTCGGCAACTACACTGTGCAGGTGATTGACGATGCCGGCAGCACAGTGAAAGAATTCCTCTACAAGGACGCACCGTCCGAAATCAAACTGAAAAACGGTACTTATACCCTCAGGGCCTACTATGGCGAGCAGACTACCGCATCGAGAGACGTGTTCTACGTCGAAGGCACAAAACCGTTTGTGGTTGACGCCGACCAGCAGCAGGTGACTGTTGACTGCTACCCCAAGTGCGCGCAGGTGGTGGCGGCATTCTCGGCAGACATGGCCGAATTCTTCACAGACTACTCTGTTGTATATGAAACCGAAGCCCTGAAGGCCGAAGGTGCCACAGCCGTGTGGAGCAAGACAGATGCTGACCCCTGGTTCCTTAAGGTGAACGAAAAGGGAGAAAACGTGAAGGCCACAATCACTGTGACAAGAAAGTCGGACAACAAGTCGGCCACAGTAGTGAGAGAATACAGCATGGCGCCGGGCAAACTGTGGACGCTGAACATTTCGCCCAACCAGAACGACGGCTCTCTGGGCATAGTCATAGAGGTGGACGAGACAACCAACGACCAGGAGATAGACATAGTGGTTCCGTCCGACTGGATTTGATTTGTAAAACTTAGGAGAGATTATATATGATGAAACATATTAGGATATTTGCGGCACTCGTTGCTGCCGTATTGTGCTTTGCTTCGTGCGAGCTGAAAAACGAATTGCTGGGCAGCTCGTCTTACAGCGATATGGGAAAACTGGAACTGGAAGTGTCTCTGAAAAAGCCTGTGTCGAAAGCTGCGGCAAGTGTGGAGACTTCAAACTTTCCTGTTGTAATAACAGGACTTAGCGAAGGCATCACAAATGTGAGGAAAGAATATGCCAGCGCATCGGAAATGCCTGCTACCATCACTCTGCCGGTGGGAGAGTATAAGGTAGAGGCACATACTCCGGGCGAATTGCTGAAAAACATGGCTGCACCTTATTACAAAGGCAGCAACAACATGGTGATAACAAAAAACATCACCACTTCTGCCCAGGTGGTGTGCAAGGCTGCGAACAGTCGTATCAGCTTGAAATACGGAGAAGATTTCCTGCTGACATTCTCGTCGTGGACCATCACCATTGACGACGGCGCATCGTCTGTGCTTTCATATACGGATGCTGACAAGAACCCTGCCGACGTGTACTGGCTTTTTGAGGAAGGAAAAGTGGAAGCTGTGACGGTGAACGTAAGAGCCGTGACTACCGACGGCAACACCATAAGCGACAGGCGTGTGTTCAGAAAAAGCGACGCGACAGAAAACTATGAAGACGTGTCTAACTTCTTCGGAGGCGGAGACGCCCTCGAAATAAACATGGGCACAGTGGTTTCTCCAACTGGCGAAGTGACTGGCATCACAGTCAATACATTCATCACTTTCGACAATTATGAAGACTCTGTAGAGATACCTGTATATGACGATGAAGAAGGCGGAAGCGAACCGGGAGGAGGAACAGGAGAAGACCCGGTGATTGAGCTGCCTGCCGATTTCTCTTATTCCGCAAGCACAGGAGAAGGCAAGCCTGCAAGTGCCGACGCATGGCTCAGGACACCTGCCGGACTGAAGAGCGCAATTGTCAGAATCGAGACAACAAGTGCGGAATTCGAGGCTACACTTCAGGAAGTGGATATGGGCGGCAACCTGCTCGAAGGAGTGGAACTGGTAAACAATGCCGGTATTGACGACCTCTTTGCCGGTGTGGGACTGGAAGACCGTTCGCCAAAACCGGGAGTGACAGAATACAAGTTCCCGGTAGGAGCATTCTTCATGTTCCTCGACATGTTCCCTGGTGTTCATAAATTCAACATCACACTGACAGACAACAACGACAAGACCGTGTCTGACGTGTTAACCATAACTATAACAGAATAAGGTATGAAAAAACTGCATATTTCATCAATAGTATCCATGCTGGTGCTGTTGGTGCTTTTCTCCTGCCAGCAGGAGGAACGCATTGCCGCAGACTTCGGCTATGTGCGTCTCGATATCAATACCAACTCCTATGTCAATGTAGGAACAAAATTGCCGGAAGAGTATAATCCGAAGCAGATTGCCGTGCAGATTGTAAATGCCGAGGGCAATGTTGTGGAGTCAACCGACGACTGGGAGACTCTGGCAGGAACGCAGATAAGGCTGCAGCCCGGCAAATATACCGTGAAGGCATCGTCGAACGGTTTCGACGGTTCTGAATCGGGATTTGAAATACCGTACTACGCCGGAAGCCAGGAAGTGGTGGTAGAGGCCGGAAAAGAAGTTACGGCTTCGGTGACATGCACCCTTGCCAATGTGAAGGTGACAGTGAACTTTGACCAGACATTTGTAAACACATTCCAGTCGGCCAAGTCGGTAGTCTCTTCGGCAATCGGGGGTGTAAACTCTCTCGAGTTTGTTATGGGACAGCCGTCCAGATCGGCATATTTCCCGGTAGGAGACCTTTCGGCTACAGTATCTGTAGTGAACAAGGGCGGACAGACTTTCTCGCAGACCAACGAGATAAAGGATGTGAAGGCACGCGACCACTATATCCTCAACTACAGAGTGGCGGAAACTGGTGAGGCCGGAGATATCACAATAACTGTAGATGAAACTGAAACTGTATATACATTCACATTCAATGTCTCTACAGAGGCGACTACACGTCTCTCTGTCAGCGAAGCTAATGCATGGAGCTATTTCGCTTATGTAAACGGTACGGTGGAATCTACCGACCAGGAACTTGTGGCAGACAACATGACATTCGAATACAGACTGGCTTCTGCACAGGAATGGCAGAGCGTGAAGGCTACCGGCGACGGTACCAACTATTCTGCACGCCTCGAGGTACTTTCTCCGGGACAGACATATTCGTTCCGCATGGTTTACAAGGCAGACAATGTAGAGTTCGCCAGCGATGTGAGAAACTTCACAACCGAAGCTACAACAGAATTGCCGAACGGCAACCTGGACAGCTGGTACAAGTCTGGCAAGACATGGTATGCTGTTTCTGAAAACGACTACAATGCAGGAAAACTGTTCTGGGACAGCAGTAACCCTGGAACTACTACAGGTGCCGGCGCACTTGTAAACAAGAACCCGACTCAGGGCAACAACACAGTGGTGCACACCGCAGGCGGCTATTCGGCTGAGCTCAAGTCGCAGTATGCGTCGGCATTCGGCATCGGCAAGTTTGCCGCAGCCAGCCTTTACAGCGGCCAGTTCAACTCTCTGGTAGGCACAAACGGTGCCAAGATTGATTTCGGCCGTCCGTTCACATCACGTCCTGTGTTGCTCCACGGTTTCTACAACTATACATCGGGCATTATAGATTATGTGGGAGGAAACACACCTGCAGAACTCGGCATAGTGAAGGGTGAAACTCCGGACTCATGTGCAATCTATATCGCTTTGTCTGAAAAGATGTTTACTGTGGACAACACTCAGACTTCGACATTCATCGACTTCATCAACGACGAAAGCATAATCGCCTATGGAGAGCTTCCTGCCGCAGAGCGCGTATCTACCGGCGGACAGTGGAAGGAATTCACTATTCCGTTGAAGTACAAGAGTCTTGACAGGAAACCGTCGTACATCATCGTGGTGTTCTCTTCGAGCAAGTATGGCGACTACTTCACTGGAAGTTCCAACAGCTTGATGTATGTTGATGATATAGAACTTGTTTATGAAGGCTATCCGGCAGAAATGTAATAGCCGGGACTAATAATAACAAAGGATTGCACTGTGTCTTTTGCGGTGCAATCCTGTCGCTTTTTTACAGTTATGAGAAAAATATTCCTTTTTTTGTTACTTCTTGCTGGGTGTGCATGTTATCTTCGTGCAGAAAATACCGGCAGACTTTATCTGTCGGGCGATAGTGTGGTGACTTCCGGCAGTGCTGATATCATGAAAAAATCCAAGTCACGCAATCCGGTCAAGGACAGGAAGAAAGAGTATATGTCGCAGCGCATAGACCGTGAGATTGCAAAGCTTGTATTCATACCACAAGGACAATGGATGGTGGGAGGTACATTCTCCTATTCGGAACACGAGGAGAACAACCTCAACTTTCTTGTGCTCAAGAACATAGAAGGCCTGGGCTATACCTTCAAGGTGAGCCCCTATGTGGGATACTTCTTCAAGAACAATATGTCGGCCGGTGTGCGTTTCGCCTACAACAGGACATATCTGGACATGAGCAACTTTGAAGTCAATCTTGGCGAAGACTTCAAAATCAGTCTGAAAGACCTGTATTATCTGGAACACAACTACGAGGTGTCGGGCTTCCTGCGCACTTATGTGCCGCTGGGAAAAAGCAAGATCTTCGGACTTTTCAACGAGCTGCGACTCACCTATGCCTATGGTGTGGGCAAGAACTCGACCGGCTCGGGCACTGAATACGACGGTACCTTCGAGAGAGCAAACATGCTTCAGCTCGGTATCGCTCCGGGACTGACTGCGTTTGTTACAAACTGGTCGGCAGTGGAAGTGTCGATAGGTGTGATGGGATACGGTGTGGAATGGAAGAAACAGAAAACCAATCAGGTGGAGGAAGGTTATAAGAGGACATCGTCCGGAAACTTCAAGATAAATCTCTTCTCTATCAATATAGGTATGACGTTCTTTTTATAATAAACTTTTTGTATAGACTATGATTCGGAATATTATTATATGTTTGATGTGTGTGCTGTCTCTTGCCAGATGCAAGATTGAAAACGACATACCTTATCCGGTGCTTGAAGGCAACATCAAGGCTTTCGAGGTTGAAGGCCAGTGCGATGCCGAGGGAAACTCCGGAGTGCAGTCCATAATAAGCAAGTCGGACAGAACGGTGAAGCTTTATGTAGACGACACAGTGGACCTGAGCAAGCTGCGCATAACAAAATTTGTTGTCAGCAACGATGCGGAGATTGTGATAGACACAGCTCTCTGCAACAATCCTCAGAAGTTCCCCTTCCACGGTTTTGCTTCTCTTGAAGAGATGCCTGTGTCTACCGATACGCGTGTCGATTTCACTGCTGCAGTGAATGTGACTCTGCGCACATATCAGGATTATCAGTGGAATATAGAGGTGAAGCAGATTATCAAGCGCGATATAATGCTTGAAAACCAGATAGGCGATGCCGTGATAGACGAGGTGACACGCAATGTGGTGATTTATGTGGCTCCAGAGCAGCCGCTCAATGCCATCAAGGTCACTTCTTTCAAACTTGGCGGACAGCACGGTACTGTAGCTCCCGACCCTACAGCTGTTGAAACTTTCGATTTTTCCGGCCCTGTAAAATTCCAGGTGGCCAATGCCTGGGAAGAAATCAGCCGTGAGTGGACAGTGTATGTGTATCATGCCGACGGAGAGTCTGCTGCTGCATCATCGGTGTTCCCCATGACTACAAAAGCCATGGTCAGCGGCAAGCTGCAGAGCGGCAAGCAGCCAGTGGTGGAATACAAGGGAGCTGATGCTGCCGACTGGACCACTGTCCCGGAACAGGATATCACTGTGAGCGGAACATCGTACACTGCTGCTATCAGCAAGCTGTCGCCTGCTACAGTATACCAGTATCGTGTCGTGGTAGACGGTGCCACAGTATCTGAAGGTACATTCAAGACCACAGAGGCAATTCCTCTCGCCGACGGCAGTTTCGACAACTGGCATCAGTCCGGCAAGCTCTGGAATCCGTGGGATATAAACGGAACATCATTCTGGGATACAGGCAACCGCGGAGCTACTACTATCAGCGAAAGCAATACGACACCTACTTCAGAGACTTGCAACGGAAGCGGACAGGCAGCTTCTCTTGAGTCGAAATATCTGCTCGTGAAGTTTGCTGCCGGAAGTATGTTTGCCGGAAGCTATCTCCGCACCGAGGGAACAAACGGCGTGCTGAGTTTCGGACGCCCGTTCGCAGCATTCCCTACAAAGCTGCGTGTCAACTATAAATATACACCGGCTGTCATAGACAAGGTGGGCGAAACTGCTTTTGCCAATCTCAAAGGAAAGTCTGATTCCTGCTATATATATGTAGCGCTGACTGACTGGGACGAGCCACGTGAAATCAGGACAAGCCAGTCAAACCGTCAGCTTTTCGACAAGAACGACCCGCACATCATTGCCTATGCCGAACTGATAAGGGGCGATGCAATGAGTTCCTACGAGCAGAAAGACCTTACTCTCGAGTACCGCAGCTTTGACCGCACTCCTAAATATATTGTAGTCGTTGCCACATCCAGCAAATACGGAGACTACTTTACCGGCGGTGTGGGCAGCAAACTGTTGCTTGACAATTTTGAACTGATTTACGAATAAGATAAACCATGCATTATATGAGAATATTGAACAGACTGTTTGTAGTATGTATGCTCCTTGTCATTTCGTTAGTCTCGTGCAAGGAGGAAACTCTTTTCCAGCCGGCAGAAGGCGAGGGAATGCTGGTGATAAACGGTGTGAGTGTGGATGTGTCTGTCTCTGACGGCAAGGCTGTGACACGCGCTGCAGGAACATTCGAGGCACCCGATGCTTCGGAGCTGACATACACTCTCCGCAATGAAGACAACGGCAAACAGCTGGTGCAGAAAGGACTCCCCGAAAAACTAACATTGGATGTGGGACATTACTCTCTGGCTGCAGTATACGGCACAGAAGCTATAGGCGCTGAACCTTATCTGGCTGGTGCCGTGGAGTTTGACATCAGAAAGGGAGAAACCACCGTGGTGGACAATCTTGATGTGACACTGAAATGTGCAATCATCCGTCCGGCCATCTCGGAAGAGCTGCTTGCCCACTATCAGGAGGGATATAGGCTTACCGTTTCCGACGGGGTGACTGTGGCAGATGCCACCAATGGCGAAGATATCTTTGTGCCGGCAGGAAAGAACTATACACTCGACTTCAGCGGAGTGAACATGCTCGGAGAAAGCAGCAGTTTCTCGTTCCCTGTGAACAATGCTGCCGAGCGCACCAGATATGTCATCAACTGCAATCCGGACCTGCCCAGCTTCACCTTGCCTGCACAGGCGGAAAGCAATGCATGGAGCAGACGCATATATATCACCCCGATGACTGCCGACAATATTCTTACCCTCAAGGAAACAATGACCGACAAGATACTCTCCAGTGTGAAGTACGAGGCTTCTGCCGATGGTTCTGTGTGGACAGAGGCTGTGCAGGAAGACGGCCGCTGGGTGATAAAGGACCTGCAGCCTTCCACTACTTATACCCTGCGTGCAAGATTCGGCGGAGTGACAAGCACTAATACCCAGCAGCTTGTGACAGAAGCGTCGGTGCAGCTGGAAAATGCAGGGATGGAAAACTGGACTTCCACCAAGCTGTATAGCGGAAACGGCACATGGAGCCGTGACCTGTATTGTGAATACTGCACTTCGTGGAGCACACGCAACGAGAGGACAAACCTCGGGGCAGAAGGTGCAAATTCCGGCGGTATATTCGGTACACTCAGAGGCAGCGGATATGGTGTGTGGTGGAGATGGTATTCGGGCACTATAGCAACCACAGACGCTGTGAGCGGAAACGCTGCCGAGATATCTACTCTGGCATTCTACAACAAGCCAGTGTCTGGAATATGGGGTAGGGGGGACGTTTACAATTATACCCGTGACAACGGAACAGCCTATGCCGGATATCTGTTTACCGGCTCGTTCGACAAGAACAGCGATACCTATACCCTTGGCATTCCACACGGAGCACGTCCGTCGAGCGTATCGTTCGACTACAAGTATGCTCCAATATATTCCGATCAGTGCATTGCATACGCAAAGGTGTATGACGCGTCGCACAACGAAATCGCTTCGACAGAGGTCTTCAATTCTGCCGCGCAGGAATCATATACCACAAAGACACTGGTGCTGAACTACACTTCTCTCGATGTCAAGGCAGCCTATATAGCTGTATTCTTCCAGTCGGGAACCGACCTTGACATCTCTCACATGAACCATGTGCATGGCGGGTATAGTGCCAGTCCTTTTAATCAGGACCGCATTGTAGGCAGCGTACTGAAGGTTGACAACGTGACTCTCAATTATGAATGACATTAAACAATATAAGGCATGACACTGAAAAACAATATATTCTTTGCACTTCTTGCCGCGGCGTGTGCATTTACATCGTGCAACAACGAGAACGAGCCTGAAGCTGGATATGGCGAACTGCAGCTTACTCTCGACTCGGAAGAGGAAATCATATCAGTGCAGAGCAAGGCGCAGCCGTCGGAACAGCAGCTGGCATCATATCTGCTCACCGTCACCCAGGGCGGAGAGGTTGTCATGAACCAGGAAAGATATTCCACCAAGGTGGTGAACGGAAAGATGGGTATGAAAGCCGGCGAGGGCTATGTGCTCACAGCCGAAAGCAGCACCGAAGCTGATGCCGAAACAGCCGAAGAAGGCTGGGGCAAGGCGCGTTTCTCGGGCTCTAGCGAACCGTTCGACATCGAATTGCGCAAGCTCACTAGCGTATCTGTGCTCTGCACCATGCAGAATGCCAAGGTGACAGTGAGCTACGACCGCAGCTTCTCGTCCACATTCACCGATTACAATGTGGAGGTGTATGAGACATCTGCTCCGGGCAGGACTCTTTCTTTCTCGCCCATGAGCAATATTCTCACCCCGTGCGCTTATTTCAATATTGATGCCGACCCGCAGCTGACGTATGTCATAAAGGGACGTATCAACGGCGGTGAAAAGAAAACCCTCTATCAGGGAACAGTGGAGCTGGCCTCTGCCAAATGGTGCAAGCTGGTGTGCCGTGCCACACCGAGCGGAAAGGCTGAAATGACTGTGGTGATTGACAACACTGTGGAAGACAAGGACGAAAACATAGACATCAATCCTTACAACTGATTTTTGACGTCATCAGAAATATACTGAGACCGGGTTCGGGTATTGCCGAGTCCGGTCTTTTTTGTTGTATATGCCTATGCTGTCTTTTGTCTTCTTCATTCCTGCAGCCGGTCTGTACAGACTGGCAGGGCGGATGTAAGGACGCGCAGGGCGTCTGTAAGTTCCGGCTGCGCGGATGAAGACTGCGAGGGGCATGATGAGGCTCTGCATGCCAGTGTCTGTAAAAAACACCGCACAATTTGTCCCAGTGCGGGCAGGCGGCTCTGTTTTTTCATTACCTTTGCCGCATGAAAACAGCTGACGATACATCCAGACTGCTGGGCATGATAGAGCAGGGCGAGCACGACATGCAGGATTTCAAGTTCGAGATTTCCGATGCCTGCAAGATTGCCCGCTCCATATCTGCATTTGCCAACACCCGCGGCGGATGCCTGCTCATAGGCGTGAAAGACAACGGCAAGGTAGCCGGAGTGAGGTCCGACGAGGAGATATACATGATAGAGGCAGCCGCACAGGTCTATTGCACTCCGTCGCCGTCGCTTACAATGGAGACCGTGACGGCATGCGGGCGCAAGGTGGTGATAGCCACAATAGAGAAGAGCGACAATGTGCCGGTCTATGCCATAAGCGAAGACAAGAAGAGGCTGGCCTACGTGCGCATTGCCGACGAGAACATCCTTGCATCGGTGGTGCGTCTGGCAGTGTGGAGACAGGAGAGGAGCAGCGTGGGAGCCACAGTGCATTTCAGCGGAGCGGAAAAGAAGATGCTCGACATGCTTGGCACGGGAGAACCCCTTTCGCTCAACGCCTGTGTGAGGGCTGCAGGAGTGTCGCGCAGCGCTGGAGCAAACATACTGGCACGGTTCATCCGTTTCGGACTCGCCGAAGAGGTGCTCGAAGGGCACAAGTTCTTCTACCGCTGCAGGCCGGTCCTGCCCGACGGTGCCGTGGACTGAAGCTGTTGCGCCAGTCCGCTTTTCTGTATTTCGCAAGGTACAATTAGTGAAATATTTCTTAAATAGGCGGCAATCGTTGCAGGAATGTGAAAGATTATAGGTATATTTGCTATCGAAAAAATAAAGAATATTCAACCATTTAACAAATACAATTATGAACTATTTGACAGACAAAAAACTCACGATCGTGGGTGCAGCCGGCATGATCGGCTCCAACATGGCCCAGACAGCCTTGATGATGAGACTTACACCTAACATCTGCCTGTACGACCCGTTCGCTCCGGCATTGGAAGGCGTGGCTGAAGAAATGTTCCACTGCTCTTTCGAGGGTGCAAACATAACTTTCACCAGCAACATGGAAGAAGCCCTCACAGGAGCTGAATACATAGTATCGTCGGGCGGTGCGGCACGTAAGGCAGGCATGACCCGCGAAGACCTGCTCAAAGGCAATGCACAGATAGCAGAGCAGCTGGGTAAAGACATACGCAAATACTGCCCGAACGTGAAACACGTGGTAATCATATTCAACCCCGCCGACATCACAGGCCTTATCACTTTGCTCTATTCAGGACTGAAACCGTCACAGGTTACAACCCTCGCAGCTCTCGACAGCACAAGATTGCAGTCGGAACTGGCTAAACATTTCCACGTGGCACAATCGGAAGTAAAGAACACACGTACTTACGGCGGACACGGAGAGCAGATGGCAGTATTCGCATCCACAGCCACAGTGGCAGGCACACCGCTCACAGACCTCATCGGAACAGACAAACTCACAAATGAGGACTGGGACGCTCTGAAACAAAGAGTAATACAGGGTGGAAAGCACATCATAGACTTGAGAGGACGTTCTTCATTCCAAAGCCCCGCATACGTTTCCATAGAAATGATTGCGGCAGCCATGGGCGGACCGGCATTCCGCTGGCCGGCAGGAGTGTATGTCAACACTAAGGAATTCAACCACATCATGATGGCTTCAGAAGTGAACATCACTACAGAAGGCGCACACTATAAAGTCGTAGAAGGCACGCCGGCAGAACATGCAGAACTCGTGAAGAGCTACCAGCACCTCTGCACCCTCAGAGACGAGGTTATAGCAATGGGCGTACTCCCTGCCATCGACAAATGGAAAGAACTGAATCCCAACATTGACTAATCCAATCAAATACACACATAAAAGCATAGCAGACGTATCTGCTATGCTTTCTTTTATTATACCGGCTCAACGATGAAAAAAGTATTCATGTATTTCGGCCACATGGCCATGTGCGAAAACAAGGAACAGGCCATCGAATTCATCAACTCGCTGCCCGGCATCACGTGCAACGACCACACGGCCAGGCTGCTTGACGACCTGTTTCTCGGCAAGAAAGACTTTCATGGCGCCGAGATAAAGTCGCTCGCCACAACCGGATGCGGCAACAGCAGGATAAAGATATTTGATGCACTGGCCGACACCATCGAAGAACATCAGAAAAAATATCTGGAAAAAGAAAGCCGGAAACACAGAAAGATAGAATCGGAAAGAAGCGCGATGATGAGGGCTAAATCCGAAAAACTGCGGAAAAAGATAACCGGACTGCGAGAGAACAGGCACGGACTGTACCTCGTGGAAACCACCATCTGGCAATATACCGCCGACCCGGATACGGGAACATTCCCCGAATGTGCCACCGAAACACAATTTACCGCCACCGTACAGGCTGCAAGCATGGCCGATGCATACGTTGCCGCCATAGAAGAAGCCCTGAAAGAATATGACATTGTGGAATGCGTACCCATCACCGACAAGCGTTTCAGATGCGAATATGTCGGCGTCTGAGTCTGCTTGCGTAAGCCGCAAATAATCAATACATTATCAACACACAAAACATACCCGAAAAAGATCGGCTCGATCCCGGGCGAAGATGGCGCACATACCGGGCGAAGATGTAGGACATCTTCGGCAAAGATGGCGCACATCCCGACCCGACTACTCAGGCAGGCACACGGAAGTCATATCACATCGGGCGAGACGTAGCCGTTCATGACGGCATAGATGGTAAGTCCCGACACCGATTTTATGCCGAGCTTCTCCACTATGTTTTTCCTGTGCGATATGACAGTGGTGAGACTGATGCCGAGACGGTCGGCAATCTCCTTGTTCATAAATCCTTTGGCTATCAAGACGAGTACTTCTATTTCTCGCGGCGACAAGTCTTCCTCTGAAGCAGCCTGTTTCTCCCTTATACTGCGGTTCTTGAATATGAGTTTCAGCTTTTTCTTTATCTTATCCTCGCTGTCATAAAGGTCGAGCAGGCGCGAAGACGAGAAAAACGCATGTTTCACCCGCCCGTAGGTCAGCACCACTGTCTTGTCTTTCTGCTGGATGAAAAACTTGTTGTAGAGCACATAGGCCTGCGATGTCACGAAATAGAGGTCGTAGGCATAGGGGGTGTCATCTGCCAGCGCGCCGAAGTCGGGAAACATCCTCACGGTGACATCTCCGGCCACCTCGCCTATCATCGACTGCAAGCCCCTGCATGCCGCCGTGTTCGGGTCTATTATGGCTATGTCCATGCTCTTTGCTATTCCGCCGTGCGGCGCGTCACAGTTCAAAAGGATGCGTCCCTATCAGGTTTCCATCGACAAAGATGTCTACCCTGTAGACACCTTCAAACAGAAATTCCTCCACATCCCAATACAGGGTCACGGCCTGTTCCTCGCCGGTATATTCTATGTTCCTGCAAATGGAATACTCCAGACGCTTGTTCTCATACTCGAAAGTGCCCGAACCCGGTTTCACCAGCAGCGAATTGTCGGGAGCCGTAATCCTGACATAGACCATCTTTTCTCCGGCCTCAGAAGTGGGGTTGCGGTCTATGGTGAAGTCTATGACAAACTTCACTATGTCTTTCACCCTTCTGGCTTTCTTGCCTCGCTTGTTGTTGGCCGCCACACTGATGTTGCTTGCATTGAGCATTGATGCCAGCGTGACTGTCTCATGCAGTTTCTCCCGCTCTTTCGACAGGTCGGTAATCTTGCGTCTTGCCGCCGTATTGCTCGCTTTCAGTTCCTGGTTTTCCTCTCCCAAAGCCTTGTTGAGCCTCGTCAGCGAATCTATTTGCAGCACATAGTTGCGCGACACGGCGCGCACGGTCTCAAGCTCTTTCCTCAGGCGCAATATCTCGGCCGTATTGGAGGCCTTAGTCAGCCTCAACTCCTCGAGCAGCCTCTGCACTCTGGTCTTTTCCTTGTCGAGCAGCAATGACAAAGAGTCGTTGTTCAGGTTTATCTGAAGTTCATCATACTGTCGGGCATAACGCATGTAGTCGTTTTCCATCTCCTCTTTTTCAAGCTGGAACAAAAGGCTTTTTTCCTTATTGTCCTTACGTTCCAGGAAAAACAGCACCGTCATCACCGCCAGCAGCGCCACAAGCGCGACACCTGCAATGACATACAAATTCTTTCTGCTTTTTTTATTCTCCGGCTCCATCTTAGATTCATTTTTTATCAGTCAATTAGCGGTGCAAAGCTATCAAAAAAACAAGAGAATAAAAAACCAAAGATATATGTTTTGTTAATTTTCACAATACATTCATATCAACTAACAAGCTTATTTTGTAGTTTTGTATGCTAAAATTCTTATCACAATCATGGAAAAGAGATATGATTTTCTTGTAATAGGCTCAGGGATTGCAGGCATGAGTTTCGCGCTTAAAGTAGCGCACAAAGGCAACGTGGCGCTTATCTGCAAAAACACATTGGAAGAAGCGAACACTTATTACGCACAAGGCGGCATCGCTTCCGTAACCGACCTGTTGAAAGACAATTTCGAGAAACACATAGAAGACACAATGATTGCCGGAGACTGGCTCAGCGACAGGAATGCTGTGGAGAAAGTCGTGAGAAACGCTCCGGAACAGATTAAGCAACTGATAAGCTGGGGTGTGGATTTCGACAAAAATGAAAAAGGGGAATTCGACCTGCACCGCGAAGGAGGCCACTCGGAATTCAGGATACTGCACCACAAAGACAACACCGGTGCGGAAATCCAGGAAAGCCTGATAAAAGCAGTGAAAAGGCATCCCAGCATAGATGTGTATGAAAACCATTTCGCGGTGGAAATCATCACGCAGCACCATCTGGGCAGAGAAATCACAAGGAAGACTCCCGACATAGAATGCTATGGCGCATACATCCTGGACGAAAGCACGGGGACGGTGGAAAAATTTCTGTCGAAAGCCACGCTCATGGCCACAGGGGGAGTCGGCGCGGTATATATGACAACGACAAACCCGGTAGTGGCTACCGGAGACGGCATTGCCATGGTCTACAGGGCGAAAGGCACGGTGAAAGACATGGAGTTCATACAGTTCCACCCCACCGCGCTATATCATCCCGGCGACCGTCCGTCATTCCTCATCACCGAAGCCATGAGAGGCTATGGGGCTGTGCTCAAAACGCTCGACGGCAAGGAATTCATGCAAAAATACGACCCGCGTCTTTCACTCGCCCCGAGAGACATAGTGGCAAGAGCCATAGACAATGAGATGAAGACACGCGGAGACGACCACGTCTACCTTGACGTCACACACAAGAATGCGGAAGAGACAAAAAGACACTTCCCCAACATATATGAAAAATGCCTCAGTCTCGGCATTGACATAACGAAAGACTACATACCTGTGGCTCCGGCCGCACATTACCTGTGCGGAGGCATACTCGTGGATCTGAACGCCGAGTCGTCCATACACAGGCTGTACGCAGTAGGCGAATGCTCGTGCACCGGACTGCACGGGGGCAACCGCCTCGCCTCCAACTCGCTCATAGAAGCTGTGGTATATGCGGATGCGGCTGCAAAGCACTGTCTGGACAACATCGACAACTACAAATATCAGGACAACATCCCCGACTGGGACGATGAGGGGACAATACACCCCGAAGAGATGGTGCTCATCACCCAAAGCATGAAGGAAGTGAACCAGACCATGAGCACTTACGTGGGGATAGTAAGGTCAGACCTGCGTCTGAAACGGGCTTGGGACCGTCTGGATTTGCTTTACCTTGAGACAGAAAAACTGTTCAAATCGAGCAAGGTGTCAAGAAAAATATGCGAGCTGCGCAACATGATAAACGTGGGTTACCTCATTACGCGCCAGGCAATAGAAAGAAAAGAAAGCCGCGGCCTGCACTACACGATAGACTATCCCAAGAAAGCCTCTGAACACGACAGACAATAAATGAAGAAGAAAAGGGTTATCGTAGCAGTAAGCAATGACCTCGTGGCCGACCGGCGTGTGGACAAGGAGTGCACCACCCTGCACAATCACGGATTCGACGTACTCCTCATGGGGTGTTATAAAAAAGGCCGTCCGGAAATAAAGCGTCCTTACGGCACATTCCGGTTCGGACTGCTGTTCACACACAAATTCGCGTTTTACGCAGAACTCAACATAAGGCTCTTTTTCCAACTGCTGAAAAGGGAAAAAGACCTCATCTTATGCAACGACACAGACATCCTGCCGGCATGTTATCTGGCAAGCAAAGCCGGCAGGACTCCGCTCGTGTTTGATGCACACGAATTGTTTCCGGAAGTGCCAGAAGTAGTGTCACGGCCATTCGTGCGCATGTTCTGGAGAAAAATAGAAGACATATTTTTCCCACGGCTGAAATACTGCTACACCGTATGCCAAAGCATAGCCAAATATTACAACTATCTGTACGGCACAGACATGAAAGTCGTAAGAAACATTCCGTCTTACAAGGATGTGTCTGAACAAACATGTCATGCCCCAATAGACACGGGCGGCAGACATCTGCTACTCTACCAAGGAGCCGTCAACAAAGGCAGAGGAGTGGACTGGCTGATAAAAGCCATGCCTCTACTGGATGACTGCATCCTTTACATCTGCGGCGACGGAGACCTCCTCGATGAGATGAAAAGACTGACAAAGGATACAGGTGTCAACGACAGAGTGATATTCACAGGACGCATTCCGGCTGCCGAACTGGACTATTACACCATGCAGGCGGAAGTCGGTTTCGTGCTGCTCGACAATATAGGACTGAGCTATTATTATTCACTCCCCAACAGGATTTTCGACTACATGAGGTTCGGCGTACCGGTAATAGCCACCGACTTTCCCGAAATATCGGCAATAGTGAAAAAGCACAACACCGGACTGCTGACCAGAGACCATTCGCCACAGCACCTCGCGGCCTTGATAAGAGAAATAACAGACACAAAGACAACACTATTCGATAAAGATAAAATAAGGCAAACGGCAAAAGACTTCACATGGGAAAACGAAGAAGCCGTAATACTCGACACAGTAAGCAAAGCTATAAACGACAAATAATGAAAACCATTAACACCGCAATAGTTGCCGTCCTGGCTCTCATCGCCATTGCAGCAGCTCCCGCCAATGCAGCAGCGCAAAGCATCAGTGCACAAATAGACTCCCTGCTCGAACTACCCAAGATAAAGAAATCGGACACAGGAGTCATGATTTACAATATAACAAAAGACAAAGTGGTCTATGCCGAAAAAGCCGACAATCTGTTCCGCCCGGCATCTGTGCAGAAACTCCTTTGCATCATCACGGCGTTGGAATATATCCCCGAAGAGAGACAATATTTCAGCACATCGCTACACTACACCGGCAACATTACCGACAATGGCACACTCATCGGCGACCTTTATGTGAAAGGCGGATTCGACCCCGAATTTTCCACCTCCGATCTGGAAAGCCTTGCCGAAGCTGTCGCGAACTCAGGAATAAAGGAGATAGACGGCAACATCTATGGCGACATAAGCATGACCGATGGGGTCTTCTGGGGAGAGGGCTGGTGCTGGGACGACTGCAAATCGAGTTTCCAGCCATACATGTCGCCATTAATGGTAAACAAAGGTTGCGTAACCGTAAAAGTCATACCGACAAAAGACGGAGGATGCAAGCTACAGGCATCGCCGGAATCGGACATGTACACATTGGAGAGAGGCGGCGACAATGGAATGCCGGAAATAAAATCGGACTGGATGCACAGGACAAATACCATAACCGTATCGGGACGCTTCAGAAGACAGGCTACCCGGCAGATATGCATGTACCCATCGCAAGATTTCTTCATGTCGGCTTTTGAAAGAAGCCTCGCAGCACACGGAATAACCGCAGACGAAAGATCTTTCAAGAGCGTTCCCGACAATGCCGTCCTGCTGCATGAGATGAAACGGCCTATGTCGGAAGCCATACACGAGGCCATGAAAGAGAGCGACAACCTTTCGGCAGAGGCCGTACTTTTCAAACTGGCAGAACTCAACAGGACAAAAAAAGCGTCGCGCAAAGACGGCACCTCTTTCATAAACAAAATGATAGGACGGCTCGGCTTCAACCCCAAAGACTTCCGCATAAAAGACGGATGCGGACTGTCGCTCTACGATTACATATCGCCAAGCCTGCTGGTAAGTTTCCTCAATCATGCCTACCGTGACACCTATATAAAGGAAAACCTGTACAAACAACTGCCTATAGCCGGACGAAACGGGACTTTGAAACACAGGATGAAAAAAGGATACACGGTCAACAATGTACATGCCAAGACCGGAAGCGTGACCGGCGTCAGCTCTCTGGCAGGATACATGACAGACAAGGACGGAGACATGTATTCATTTGCAATAATCTCTCAAGGCATTTTCCCGACATCGGCAGCCAGAAAGCTGCAAGACAAGATTTGCGAAATCATATGCGGATCGGGCAACACTGCTTTGCAATAGCATAGCAGGACAAGAGACTTATCCCTGTTTCGTCATAAACTTGCGCGGCGAACAACCCACTTCCGATTTGAAATATTTGCCGAAGAAAGAAGCATTGGGGAAATTCAGCCTGTCGCTTATCTGCTGCACGGTATACTCTCCGCTTCGGAGCAGGGTCTTGGCCTCGAATATCACATAATCTTTTATCCAGTCTTTCGCATAACGCTTGCTCACCTTAAACACCACCTGCGACAGATATTTGGGAGAGATACATATCTTGTCTGCATAAAAGCCCACATTCCTGTGCTCCATGTAAAACATCTGCACAAGCCTTATAAAATGCTCGTAAATCTGCTGCGAGCGTACCTCCGATACGGCATTTCCTTCATCAAGCAAGTGCGAATAGCAATACTGGCAATTATATTCTATCACTTTCAGATAGCCGAACAAAGCCATTTCCATATTAGGATATCCGGATTCTATCTTCCTGCGCATAAGCCTGTAAATCTCAATCGACTCAGCCATGCATTCTTCCGTCAGACAAATGACCGGCGACTTTATGAGCTGGTTTCGGAAAGGGGCGGAAAATATCATCTCAGACTTCTTGTATTCGGAATCTGAACAAACTATGATAAACACACGGCAATCAATCCCGAAAGAAACAAGCATACAGATGTCTCCCGGCAGCACCACTACAACAGAACCGCGCGACAAACTGTATTCATTCGTATTGATATTGACAACCAATTCCCCGCTGACACAAAACATGAGAAGAAGCACATTGGTTTTACCGTACGATTTGTAGACAGGACGATTGAGCAACTCCCTATCGAAAGATCCGTCCAAATTATCATTCAGCACAAATTTGTCTCCATACGCCAGTTCACGTCCCGTAGACGGAAGCATGCTTATCTCGAAACCGTCAATCCGGTTATCCTTTATATCATTTGCTTTTGCCATAGCACAGACATTATAGTTTCTCACGCAAAAATATCCATTTAGCAATACAAACAGAAAGAAGCCGGAAGCAAAAACGGGCGCATTCAACTTTTTGAACATTTTATTATCATAAAAGGTTTATATCGGTGAGATAAAAAACAAGAACTTTGCAACAAACTAAAAAACAGAATATATGAGTCGCAACATCAAATCATCTATTGCAGGCATGGCAATCTTGGGCTTGCTATGCTCATGCACGAACACCAAGACAGACAGCACCATGCACAGTGTCAGACAAATTGCGCCAAGCCCGAATGATGCAATCGCAACGGAACATTTCTACGGCACTGTGAACGACAAAGACGAAATAAACGTCAGTTTCAAAGTGCCCGGACAAATAGAAAAAGTATTCGTCAAAGACGGAGATTTCGTAAAAGAAGGACAGCTGATAGCCAGCCTCGACAAAGCAGACTACCAATTGGGGCTTGAAGCCGCACAGACACAATACGAGCAACTGGAGAATGAGATAAAACGACTGGAGCTGCTTTACAAAAGCAAAAGCGTATCGGAAAACGATTATGAAAAAGCCATTTCGGGACTGAAACAGGCAAAAGTGCAATACCAGACATACAAAAACAAGATAGACTACACCGAACTGTACTCCCCCATAAGCGGCTACATACAGCATTTCAACTACGAACCGTCGGAAATGGTAGATGCCGGAATGACTGTGGCCAACATCATAAGCGCAGGCAACAGACAAATAGAGATAAACATCCCCATAGCCACATACATGAAAAGAGACAAATTCAAATCATTTCTTGCCAAGACATTGTCAGCCGAAGAAAGCATTCCGCTACGGCTCATAAGCATCACCCCTAAGGCTGACAACAACCAGCTCTACCGCATGATACTGGCTTTCGATGGCAATATTCCGGCAAGCATAACACCCGGCATGAACTGCGAGGTTCAGATAAACATAGCCAATGACAACCCGGCAAACGAATATACAGTGCCGATGCGTTCGGTTTTTGAATTTGAAGGCAAAGAATATGTCTGGACCATATCGCAAGACTCCATAGTGACCAAGAGAGAAGTAAGCATGACAGGCATGGACGACAAAGGCAACGCCATCATATCAGCAGGCCTCGATGGAAACGAAATGATTGTGGACGCAGGAGTAGACATGCTACAGGAAAATGAAAAGGTAAGAATCCTTCCGGAAATATCCGACACTAATATAGGAGGACTACTCTAATGAAAATAACCGAATTTTTCATAAAACGCCCCACGCTGTTCTGGTCTTTCATTGCGGTCATCCTCATCGCAGGCGTGCTGGCATTTATCGGAATGCCGAAATTGGAAGACCCGGCCGTAGCAGCAAAACAGGCTATGGTTGTAGTAGCCTATCCGGGAGCAAGCGCACACGATATAGAACTGGAAGCCGCCCAGACAGTGGAAGATGCCCTCATGGCATTGCCCAATATAAATAAGGTGAAGACTGAATGCCGCAACGGTATGGCCACATTCACGGTAGAATTTCAGATGACCGTATTGCTTGAAGATTTGGAACAACATTTCGACCTGCTCCGCAGAAAGATGAACGACATAAAGTCGCAACTGCCGCAAGGATGCTATGAGCCGATAGTAATAGACGACATGATGGACGTGTACGGCATCTTCTATGCCTTTACCGGCAAAGGCTATTCCTATCCGGAACTGTATAAATACGCCAAAATGATACAGAAAGAACTGCTCACCGTAAAAGGAGTGAAACGCATAAACATAGTGGGCAACCGTGATGAAGTGATAAACATAACCGTCTCCAAAGACGAGATATTCAGAAACGGACTGCTGCCCACCCAGATCATGATGGCATTGCAAAACGGCAACATCAATGCCGGCAACCTCGACAACGGCAACGACAGATTGCAAATAAGAATCTCAGGCAGGATAAAAGACAAAGAAGACTTGAAGAACACCGTCATAAAGACCAACAACGGCAAGCGTGTCAGGATAGGCGACATAGCCACTGTGGAGAGGAGTTACTCCGAACCGCAGAAAAACGGATTCTTCGTCAACAACGAACCGGCTTTGGCCATATGCATAGCAATGGAAGATGATGTGATCGTCCCCGATGTGGGCAAAGCTGTCGACAAAAAGCTACAGGAAGTCATGAACCGGGTGCCTGCCGGGATGCAGACCGAAAAGATATTTTTCCAACCCGACAAAGTGGACAACGCCATCAACTCATTCATGATCAACCTGCTCGAATCCGTAGCAATCGTAATACTGGTACTGATATTCACCATGGGATTCCGCAGCGGACTCATCATTGGCTTCGGACTGGTACTGACCATCGCTATATCGTTTCCCATACTGTTGGTATGCGCCACCACGCTGCAAAGGATTTCTCTCGGCGCATTCATCGTGGCGATGGGTATGCTGGTAGACAACGCCATAGTCATAATGGACGGAATACTGGTGGACAAGAAGAAAGGATACGGTCCCAAGACATATCTTTACAGGATAGGCAAAAACATAGCCCTGCCGCTGCTCGGAGCCACAATCATCGCAGCGATAACGTTTGTCAGCATATACCTGTCGCCCGACTCAGCCGGAGAATATGCAGGCGACCTCTTCCTCGTGCTGTGCGTGAGCCTTCTCGCCAGCTGGGTACTGGCACTCATACAAGTGCCCATGTGCGCCAAATCATGGCTTTCACCCAGAATCAAAGCCGACAAGAAAGAAGAGATCATGAACTCTCCGGTGCATCGCTTTGTCAGGTTTGTCATATCAAGGCTAATCAACTACAAGACAGTAACGATAACGACAGCAGTAGCCGTACTTGCTGTCTGCGTATGGGGACTGACAAAAGTCAAAAACCTCTTCTTCCCCGACTTCGACTACAACCAGTTTGTCGTGGAATGCTACATGCCGCCCCAGACAAGCCCCAACGAAGTAAGAGATGCCCTGTGCGAGATGACAGAACTGCTGCGCAAGCACAAAGAGGTCACACGTGTGGCTTCAAGCATGGGCAGCGCACCCGCCCACTACTGCCTGGTAAGACCCATGACGGCCGGAGGAGACTGCTATGGCGAACTCATGGTCGACTGCAAAGACTATAAGACAGTAGTCAAGGCAATACCCGGCATAAGAAAAGAGCTGAGAGAAAAATATCCTGACGCATACATAAGGATAAGAAAATACAACTTCTCCATATCCACATCCCACACAGTGGAAGTACAGTTCACCGGTCCGGACCCGGCAGTGCTGAAAGACCTCAGCCGGCAGGCCGAAGACATAATGAGGAAAAGCAAATATGTAGACCCGTATTCGGTGCAGAACAACTGGACACCCAAAGGGAAAGCCATCGCAGTAGATTTCAACGAAAACAATGCAGTCAAGGCAGGAGTCAGCCGCAGCGATGTAGGCAACGCACTGCTGGCAGTGACCGACGGAATGCCTATGGGAATGATAAAAGACAATGACAGGAGCATGATTATAAACCTAAATGTGAGAAACGAAGACGGCAGCAAAATCACCGACTTGGGCAACATACCCGTATGGAGCATGGCCAACATCCGCCTGGATGAACAAGACCTGACGGGGCTGGCAAGCGGCTCGGCCGGCATGGACTACATCAGCGACAAGATGTTCCGCAGCCTTCCGCTGAGCAGTTTCGCCAACAGCATATCTCCCGACTGGGAAGAAAACGTCGTGATGCGCGTCAACGGCAAGAGAGCCATCGAAGCCGAATGCGACCCCAACACCGACATGTTTGAAGCCACACCCACTAAGGTCATAGATGACATAAAAGACGAGATAGAATCCATACAACTGCCTCAAGGATATGAAATGAAATGGATAGGCGAAGGGGAATTGCAGTCGGACGCAGTGAAAAACGTACTCAAGAACCTGCCTATCACCATATTCGTCATACTGCTCACACTACTGCTGCTGTTCAATAGCTGGAAGAAAGTCATTCTCATCCTGATTTGCTTCCCGTTCGTATTCGTGGGAATCACCCCTGCACTGCTCGCATCAAGGCAGCCGTTCACATTCATGGCCATAATAGGCATGATGGGACTGATAGGCATGATGGTGAAAAACGCCATAGTGCTTGTCGATGAAATCAACAGATTGCAGAAAGAAGAGCATGTGCATCCGTACAAAGCTGTCATCGACGCCACCGTATCGCGCGTAAGGCCCGTGACTATGGCATCGCTCACCACCATAGTGGGCATGATACCTCTGGTAGGCGACCCCATGTACGGCTCCATGGCCATCACCATAATGGGAGGACTCACAGTGGGAACCATAATAACCCTTATCCTGCTGCCGCTGTTCTACACGGCACTGTTCAATATAAGGAAACCGGAACAAGAACAAAATTAAAGACACATTATGAGACATACATTATTATCAATCATCATATCGGCGTGTTGCAGCCTGACCATGACCGCACAGGAAAGCATAGTGCTGACACAACAAGAATGCCGGCAGATGGCCTTGCAGAACAATGAAGACATGAAGTCGGCGGACAACAAGTTCACTCAGGCGGAACTCGACAAATACATTGCCTTTACCAACTATTTCCCGCGCATAGACGCATCGGCCACCGGAGCATACGTTTCCGATATAGAAATAACAGGCATGGAACTGCAAATGAGGGGAATGTACATGGCGGGCATCACACTGACCCAGCCCATATATGCCGGAGGACAAATCATGGCGGGCAACAAACTCGCCAAGATAGGCAAGGAATGCGCCGAAGAAAACCGTAAAAAGACCCGTATGCAAATCATGGCCGATGCAGACAAGGCATACTGGACATACATCACAGTGCAGAAGAAAGTAGACATGCTCGAAAGCTACATGCGGCAGATGGATACACTGTACACACAAGTGGAAACAGGCCTCCGTGCAGGAATGAGCACCGAAAACGACCTGCTGCGCATCAAGGCGAAGCGGAGCGAGATAAAATACCAGTTGCAGAAAGCAGTCAACGGACAGGATCTCTGCCGCCTGTCGCTGTGCAACGTACTGGGCAAACCGCTCGACACGCAAATCATGCCTGCCGACACCGTCATAACGGTAACCGCTCCCGGACAGCTCGATGAAAACATCGAGACACGCCCCGAATTCAACCTCATGCGCAAACAGATAGAAGCGGAGCAGCAACAGATAAAAATGGCACGGTCGGAAATCCTCCCCAAAATAGGGTTGAGTGCGGGATACATGTACTACGGCAACGTAAAGATGACCACCCCCGTCAGCACGCCTCAAGGCAGCTACAACTACACTGAAGAATTCAAAGACGGCATTTCGCTCGCCATGCTGTCGATCAGCATACCGCTGGTGAAATGGGGTGAAGGACTGAAAAAGATAAAGAAAGCCAAGCTCAACCTGGAAAACGCACGCCTCGACTTCCAGAAAAACCGTCGCCTGCTCAGCATACAGGCACGGCAGGCTGTGCAAAACCTGACAGACGGATACAACATGATAGAGACGGCACAGATAGGCTACGACCAGGCCTGCGAGAACCTGCGCGTCATGAAAAACAGATATGACAACTCCATGAGCTCGCTCACCGACCTGCTCGATGCACAGTCGCAATGGCATCAGGCACAGTCGAACCTGCTCGAAGCCAAAGCCCAATACATGATATACAAGACTGAATACCAATACGCCACAGGCAAACTGTAAGACTAAACAGGTATACGATACCGAGAGGCTGCCTCAAAATGATTTTTGAGACAGCCTCTCGATTTTGTATATAATTATTCACCAAACAAAGCAAACTCCAATTATACACAATACCCGGTACAATAAAAACATACAGTTGCGAAAAAACACCTCATAAAGGTTGTAACCATACAACCTTTACGCAAACATTTCCCACCATGCGCAGGCATACCGCAACAGTCCGCCCGGGATGTGCGCCATCTTGCCCGGGTATCGGCTCGATCATCGCCCGGGATGTACGCCATCTTCGCCCGACACCGAGCCGATCTTTTTCCCCCACCCCGAAAACAATTTTCGGCGACACATCAGAATATCCGGAACTTTTCCGTACCTTTGATTTAACAATCTACAGACATATATGGGAAAGAACAAAATAACAGTGGCCGGAATAGGTCCCGGCAGCAAGGAAGACATAACTCCGGCCGTCATCGAAGCCATAAGAAAAGCGGATGTGGTCATAGGCTACAAATACTACTTCCGCTTCATCAAAGACCTGGTGGGCAGCGGCACGGAATGCATCGACACCGGCATGAGACGCGAGAAAGAACGGGCGGAACTGGCATTCAACCACGCCCACAACGGCAAAAACGTGTGCATCATCAGTTCGGGCGATGCCGGCATATACGGCATGGCTCCGCTGATATACGAGATGAAGAGCAAATACCCCGACAACGACATAGAGATAGAGACTCTGCCGGGCATAAGCGCATTTCAGAAAGCGGCATCGCTGCTGGGCGCACCCATAGGGCACGACTTCTGCGTCATATCGCTCTCCGACCTCATGACATCATGGGAAATCATAGAGAAAAGAATCTTTGCGGCTGCCGAAGCCGACTTTGTGACAGCAGTCTACAACCCCAAGAGCGAAAACCGCTACTGGCAGCTACACCGTCTGAAAGAGATATTCCTCCTGTCGAGAAGCGGCGACACGCCGGTAGGCTATGTGCGTCAGGCCGGCAGGGAGGAGCAGGAAACGACCGTGACTACGCTCCGGGAGTTCGACCCCGAACAGATAGACATGTTCACAGTCATCATCATAGGCAACTCGCAGACATACCGTTTTGACAGACACATGGTCACGCCGCGCGGCTACTACCGCGATGAGCAGAACGGCAGCATGAGCAAAGGCAGGGAGATAATGACGGAATCGTTCAGCAAGATAGTCGCGGAGATGAAGCACCCCCACACGGATACCGGCAGACTTTGGGCACTGTGCCACGCCATACACACCACAGCCGATTTCGCTATGGAAGACCTGCTCTACACAGACCGGCACGCCATGAAAGACATATACGGCAAAATCACTTCCGGACAACTGAAAACGATAGTCACCGATGTGACAATGGCCGCAGCAGGCATACGCAAGAAAGCCCTGCAACGTCTCGGCCTGGAAGTGAAGTGCTACCTCTCCGATGAAAGGACGGCACAGATGGCAGAACAGCACGGCACCACACGCTCGCAAGAAGCCATACGCCTGGCAGTGGCAGAACACCCGGATGCACTGTATGTGTTTGGCAACGCACCCACCGCCCTCATTGAACTTTGCAACCTGATGCGCAAAGGCAAGGCGCACCCGGCAGGAGTGATAGCCGCTCCGGTAGGATTCGTGCATGTCAAGGAATCGAAATACATGCTCAAGACATTTGCCGGCACGCCCAAGATTATAGTGGAAGGCCGCAGGGGAGGCAGCAACATAGCCGCCACGCTGGTCAACGCCATACTCACACTCGATGATGCCGAAAAACTGCAACCGGGCAAAGACTTATGACACGCACATTCTACATCATAGGCATAACAGACGAGCGCGGCACCGAACTGCCGGTAGAGACAGTCCCCATCGTGGCGCGCTCACGCATATTCTCAGGCGGGAAACGGCATCATGACATAGTGAAACACATGCTGCCCGCCGCGCATGAATGGATAGACATAACAGTGCCGCTCGACAACGTATTTGATAGATACCGCAATTGCAATGCCGACATAGTGGTGTTCGCATCGGGCGACCCTCTGTTTTTCGGATTTGCCAACACCGTGCTCCGCGAAATGCCCGAAGCGCATGTAAAAGTATTTCCGGCATTCAACTCCCTGCAAATGCTGGCGCACAAGACACTGCTGCCCTATCACGACATGCGTGCCATATCGCTCACCGGCAGAAGCTGGAAAGCCCTCGATGCAGCCCTGATACGCGGAGAAAGTCTCATAGGCTCGCTCACCGACAAGCAGAAGACTCCTGCCGCCATAGCCGCAAGGATGCTCGAATACGGCTACGCCAACTACACCATGACTGTGGGAGAATGTCTCGGCAACGAAGACGAACGCATATCGGAATACAGCCTTGAAGAAGCGGCGGAAAAGACATTCCGCATGCCCAACTGCATCATCCTGCGGCAGACGGACAAGCGGCCAAGACCTTTCGGCATACCGGAAGAGGATTTCGCCCATCTCGCCGGCCGCCCCAAGATGATAACCAAAATGCCCATACGCCTCACGAGCCTGGCCATGCTCGGACTCGAAGACAAATCTGTGATGTGGGACATCGGTTCCTGCACAGGTTCCGTGTCGGTAGAAGCCAAACTGCGGTTTCCAGAGCTCGACATAACCGCTTTTGAAATAAGGGAGGAAGGCGGAAAACTCATGCAGGAAAACTGCCGCCGTTTCGGCACGCCGGGCATTGAAATGATAACAGGCGACTTCATGGAGACTGACACCGATGCATGGCCGCAACCGGATGCCGTATTCATAGGCGGACACGGCGGACGGCTGAAAGACATGGTGCGCAAAGCCGCCGCACACATGCACGGCAATGGCACTGTGGTGTTCAACTCCGTATCGGAAGAAAGTCGCAAGGCGTTTGAGGAAGCCTGCGCAGAATGCGGCCTGCAACTATGCAAGACCGTACGCATGGCTGTAGACGACAACAACCCCATATACATAATGAAAGCATTGAAGCCATGAGCAAAGCGCATCTTCTGATAGGAGCATCATCATCGGGCGGAGGCAAGACCACATTTACCGCCGGACTGCTGAGGCTGCTCCATGAACGGGGGCTGAGAGTGCAGCCGTTCAAGTGTGGTCCAGACTACATCGACACGCAGTACCACAAGATGGCCTGCGGAAGAGATTCGGTAAACCTCGATCTATGGATGTCGTCAAGAACCCACGTAAGACACCTGTACGACAAATATTCAACCGATGCAGATGTGTGCATCACCGAAGGCGTGATGGGACTGTTTGACGGCTTTGACGGGATGCATGGCAGCAGCGCGGAAATATCTGCGGTGAACGGCCTGCCGGTAATCCTGCTCGTCAATGCCAAATCCACCTCATACACCGTTGCTCCGCTGATATACGGATTCAGACACTTCCATCCGGAAATAAACATTGCAGGAGTAGTGTTCAATCAGGTTGCATCCGACAAACATTTCGCACAACTGAAAAAAGCCTGCAATGATACAGATACGGAATGTTTCGGCTACATGCCCAAGATAAAGGAACTGGAAGTTCCATCGAGACATCTCGGACTGACGCTCGATGCCTCATACCGGTTCGATGCCTTTGCATCACAAGCAGCCGAAGCCATAGCCGCACATGTGGACATAGACAGAATGCTGGAAAAGTGCACAACCACAACAAGAGTATGCGAAGACTATATCCCGGCACATCACAGACAGGACATGCACATAGCAGTGGCAAAAGACGAAGCGTTCAACTTCACTTACACTGAAAACATAGAACGGCTGAAAGAGATGGGACAGGTGACATACTTCAGTCCTATATGCGACAAGGAAATCCCGGCGGCCGACATGATCTATCTGCCCGGAGGCTATCCTGAATTTTTCCTGCCGCAACTGAGCAGCAACAAAGACATGCTCAAAGCCATATCCGACTATGCGGAAAGCGGAGGCCGCATACTTGCCGAATGCGGAGGAATGATGTATCTTTGCCGCAGCATAACAGGCATAGACGGCGCAACCTATAAAATGGCAGACGTCCTGCCCATAGAGGCTACAATGAGCAACATGAGACTGCACTTGGGATACCGCACTCTGAAAGTCGGAGGAAACATATACAAAGGACACGAATTCCACTACTCCTCAGTAAACGATGAGCAAATGGAAAGTATTGCGGCCATAACCGATGCCAAAGGCAACGGCACTGGCACCAAACTGTACCGGCACAAGAATGTCATTGCGGGATATACCCACCTGTATTGGGGCGAAACAGACATAATGAAACTTTGGGAAATATGAGAAAGATATATACACGCACAGGAGACGATGGGACCACAGGCATATTCGGCGGAGAAAGGGTAGCCAAAGACAACGTGCGTGTGGAAGCAAACGGAAACCTCGATGAACTGAACTCCGTAATCGGACTCATACGCACCATGCTCGACAAAGAGCACAAATGGCAAACGCTTCTGAAAGATATTCAGATAGAGATAATGTCAATGATGAGCATAACAGCCACTCCCGAAGTCAAGCGTAAGGATAACCCCAACCGTTTGCGCCCGGAAATAACAACAGACATGGAACATGAGATGGACATCATGACAGCAGCCATGAGCGACAACGGCTATTTCATCCTGCCCGGAGGCACAACCCTATCGGCCTGGCTCCACATGGCAAGAGTCTCCGCACGCAAGGCAGAAAGAAGACTTGTAAGCCTGCACCGCACGGACAGACTGCCGGAAGATGTTCTCAAATTCATAAACAGACTGTCCGACCTGTTTTTCATCATGGCAAGATACGAGCTGTTCAACAACGGTCAAGAAGAGGAAAAGTGGAAAGAGTTCGGATATAAAAGAAAAACTAAAACACACAGCGTTACAGAAAATGCAGAATAAACTTCACCCGATAATGCTGGCAGGCACAGGCAGCGATGTAGGAAAAAGCATCATTGCCACAGCCTTGTGCAGGATATTCAGACAAGACGGATACAGCCCTGCCCCGTTCAAAGCACAAAACATGGCATTGAACTCATACGCCACACCCGAGGGACTGGAGATTGGGCGTGCGCAGGCAGTACAGGCAGAAGCGGCAGGGATAGCCTGCCACACAGACATGAACCCGTTGCTGCTGAAACCAAGTTCCGAACATACATCGCAAGTCATCATCTGCGGAAAGCCGGCAGGCAACAAAGACGCATACCAATACTTCAAAAGAGAAGGACGGGAAGAACTGAGAAAAACAGTAAACGAAGCTTTCGACAGACTGAATGCCAAATACAATCCCATAGTAATGGAAGGCGCAGGGAGCATCGCAGAAATAAACCTCAGCGACAGCGACCTCGTCAACATGTCTATGGCAAAACATGCCAATGCCGATGTCATACTGGTGGCCGACATAGACAGAGGAGGAGTTTTCGCCAGCGCATACGGCACCATCATGCTCCAAAACGAAGAAGACAGGAAAAGGATAAAAGGCATAATAGTAAACAAATTTCGCGGAGACATACGCCTATTCCAACCGGGCATAAAGATGCTGGAAGACATATGCAAAATGCCGGTCATAGGAGTCGTGCCCTACTATAGCGGGATAAACATAGAAGAAGAAGACTCCGTAATGCTGGGCTACAAACAACATGAGGCTGAAGAAGGAAAAATAAATATTGCCGTCATACTGCTGAGGCATATATCCAACTTCACCGACTTCAACACGCTCGAAAGAGATGAGAGAGTACACCTGTACTACACGAACAACACATCCGAACTCGAAAAAGCCGACATAATAATAATACCCGGCACAAAAAACACCCTTGACGACCTTTACGAATTGCGCATCAACGGCGTGGCGCAAGCCATAATGAAAGCCCACCGCAGAGGGACAACCATACTCGGGATATGCGGAGGATATCAGATCATGGGCATGGAGATATATGATCCCGACAGTGTGGAAGGCAACCTCACTATGTTGCCTGGATTGGGACTGCTGCCCGTCATCACTACGATGCAGAAGGAGAAGGTTACCCGACAGACCAGCTTCCGCTTCGGCCAGTCTGCCGAAACATGTCACGGCTATGAGATACACATGGGCAAAAGCGAACCGGCCGAAGGAAGCACCGCCTGCCCGCTCAACACATTGGATGACGGAAGGACAGACGGGTGCGTCACCGAAGACAAATGTATGGGTACATACATACACGGGATACTCGACAACAGGCCGTTCATTGAATATCTGCTGAAAGATTTCCAAAAGCAGAAAAGCACAAAAAAAGCATACTCCGACTATGCGGCATTCAAGGAAGAACAATACGACAAGCTGGCCGAGCATGTAAGAAAAAACATAGATATGTCTTTACTCTATAAAATATTAGGAAGAAATGATTGAAGGACATGGCGATGATTTGTACAGATTCGGAAGAAGCATAACAAGCAACTTCAGTTCCAACGTCTACAACAGAGTCAATCATGACGGGCTGTACGAATATATAGGCAAACATCTGGCAGACATAAAAAACTATCCGGAACCGGAACCGTTCTCGCTCGAGAAACTCATCGCGGAGAAGCATGGGATATCGGCAGAAAATGTATTCGCGACCAACGGAGCCACCGAAGCCATTTACATAATAGCACAGACATTCCGCGACAGGAAATCGGCAATATTGACGCCCACTTTCAGCGAATATGAGGACGCATGCCGCCTGCACGGACACAAAATATCATCGTTCTACACCCTCGACAGCATCCCCAATGATGCCGACATGGTGTGGATATGCAATCCCAACAACCCCACAGGCGAAGTAAGGGAACTCGAGAAACTGATGACAGCCATAACAAAACACAGCGACAAACTGTTCATCATGGATCAGTCCTACGAATACTTCACCCGCAAGGCCACCCTGTCTGCACAGGAGGGATGCAGGTCGGATAACGTGATATTGCTGCACTCCATGACCAAGAAATATGCAGTGCCGGGACTGAGGCTGGGATTCGCTACGGCAAACAGCAGACTGACCGATGAGCTGCGCCGCCACAGGATGCCATGGTCGGTAAACGCCATAGCCATAAACGCCGGATTCTATCTGCTCCGGCACGATGAGGAGATTCCGGCAGACACAGACATGCTGCTGAAAGAGGCAGAAAGACTCTCGGCTATGCTGAAAGACACAGGACTGGCTGAAGTATGGCCCACCGACACACACTACATGCTGGTGCGTCTGAGGATGGGCAAGGCATCCGCACTGAAAGAATATCTGGCAGACCATTTCGGCATACTCATCAGAGATGCGTCAAACTTTCACGGACTCGATGAATCATTCTTCAGGATAGCGGCACAGACACCTGAAGAAAACGACAAACTGGTCACGGCTATAAGAAAATGGTTTGATTTCATTCAATAAAAGACAACACATGAACTACCTTATCACGCTTTTTGAAGTCTTAAGACTGCTGCTTCCGGCATGGTTGCTCGACCGTATCTTCGGAGACCCGCAGGTCTTGCCTCACCCTGTGACATACTTCGGCAAGGCCATATCTTTCTTTGAAAAAAGGCTGAACAGGAAAAAGCACAAAAGACTGAAAGGGGCGTTCACAGCCATCTTTCTCATCTTGGCCGTCTGGGGACTGGCCTATGGCATGGAAAAAGGGCTATCTATGCTATCGCCATACGCCGCTGTCCTGTTTGACATCATTATGATATTTTTCTGCCTTGCCGGAAAGACTCTCGAGACAGAAGTAAAAAAGGTCTTTGAGGCCCTCGAGAAATCACTGGCCAAAGGACGCGAACAGGTAGCAAGGATAGTGGGCAGAGACACCTCCGAACTGTCAGCGCAAGAAGTACGCACCGCCGCACTCGAGACCTTGTCGGAAAACCTGAGCGACGGGGTCGTGGCTCCGCTCTTCTGGTTCATACTGCTCGGAGTGCCGGGAATGCTCGCCTACAAAATGGTAAACACGCTCGACTCGATGATAGGATACCGCAATGAAAAATATCTGCACTTCGGATGCTGCGCCGCAAAAATCGATGACATAGCCAACTTCATCCCGGCAAGGATTACGGCAGTGCTCATGCTGCTGGTGAAAAACAAGCTCTCGCTCATGCCATTCGTATTACGTTACGGCAGGGAACATGCCAGCCCCAACTCAGGATACCCGGAATCGGCCCTGGCCGCAATACTCGACTGCCGGTTCGGGGGGCCGCACGACTATTTCGGAGAGACTGTATACAAGCCTTACATAGGCAACAACAACAGGAGGCTCACGTTTAAGGACATGAAGACCGGCATAACCATAAACAGGCGCACAGAGGCTGTCATGATGCTTATCGTGCTGCTGGCACGGCCGGCCATGATACTGCTCTACAACTCCACTGTTATCACACTGCCATAAGGGTGCACATCAAACTCCTCCCCCTCTTTCATCTTGCCGGTATACAGTTCGGCACAGATCTGCACACCGCCATGTGCAAACAGCAGGACATTGGCATAATCATGCTGCTTCAGTTCATCAAAGAAAGCCGAAACCCTCTTCAGCTGATCCATAAATGATTCCCCGTTGGTAGGTCTTGTATTCATGTAATCCTCGTACCAGTCTTTCAGCTTTGGGTCGTCTATCTCTGTAAACAGCTTCATCTCCCAGTCGCCAAGACAGATTTCCTTTATCCTTTCATCGCGCACAGCATCGGCAAATCCGCAATACTCGGCCAACTTGACACAACGGCTCAAAGGACTGGTGTAGACCTTGTCGAACCTCACGCCGTCTATCTCCGACTTGACAGCACGCGCTTCCTCTTCAAAGGAACTTTTCAAAGGCACGTCAGTCTGCCCGTAACACGTTCCGAAAGGAACATCGACAGATGTATGCCTGACAATATATACTTTCATAAATCAATAAATTGGTAACAAAACAAACGCCAGCCAAAAACCAAGTTCGGCAAGCAAAAACACAGCCCCGCAACAATCGCCAGTATACCCTCCGAGCCTGCGGCGGAACAGTCCTGTCAGCAACAGGAATATTATGGCCGAGAGCAGGCAGCCTATCAGTACAAACCTGCCGTATCCCCAGACAACGAGCAGCGACAGAGGCGCCACTCCGCCCAATGCCGATATGAGCATCTCGCCCGCAGTCATCCTGGAATAGACAGTCTTTGCCTTGCTCTCGCTCTCCGTCCTCGCATACGGCAGCAGGTTGATGATGTTGGAGCATACGAACTTGCTCCAACAGTCGCCGCACAGCAGCACCGCCGGCAGGAGCCGGTAGTGAGGCATGTTGGCAAGCATACTGTAGGCCAGCAGATAATAGACCACAAGCCCCAACACGCCATAGCTGCCTATGTGCGAGTCTTTCATTATGCGGAGCGTGTCTTCCCTGTTGCGACCACCGCCGAACCCGTCGAAGAAGTCGGCAAGCCCGTCCTCATGCAAAGCTCCGGTCAGCAACAGGCGCGAGGCCAACGCCAGCACCACAGCCACCTCCGCAGGCAGCGACAGGCCACACCATGCCACAAGAGCCATGACTCCCCCCGTGAGCCAACCGCAAAAACTCCAATAGCTCACAACGTGCTTGAAGCTGTCTTTCGGCACCTGTTTTATCCGCCAGAAAGGCAACCGGGTAAAAAACATCAATGCTGCCAGCAGGTTGTTCATGACACAGTCAGCAATCAGAAATATTTTATAATAGAAGCATGGGCAAAGTTGTCCATCTCGTTTATCATCCTTATCGCAGAGTCGAGTATGGGGTAAGCGCAGACCGAACCGCTGCCTTCCCCGAGCCGCAGCCCCAAGTTGAGCAACGGCTTCGCATCAAGATACTCCAGCAGCAGCCTGTGTCCCGACTCATCACCCTGATGACCGAACACGGCATAGTCGAGCACCGCAGGATAGAGCTTGGAAGCCGCAAGCATACAGTTGGTCATGATAAACCCGTCCACCAGTATTATCATGTGCAGCTCAGCCGCACGCAGCATGGCGCCTACGGCCATGACCATCTCATACCCGCCGAAACGCCTCATTATGGCTTCCGGCGCGGAGGGGCCGTCATAATTGTCGCAAGCCCTTTTCAATACCTCGTACTTATGTTTCAGGGCATCGCCTTGCAGTCCGCTCCCCGCACCCACACACTTGTCGAGCGGTATGCCGGCGAGGTATGTCATCCACATGGACGACGCCGAAGTGTTGCCTATGCCCATTTCGCCGAAACTTATCACGTTGCAGCCCTCGTCATGACTGTCGGTGACACACTCCGCCCCATACTTCAGGCAAAGCTGCATCTCGCTGTCCGTCATGGCATCTTCATGGAGGAAGTTGCGCGTGCCTTTCCTTATCTTGCGGTCTATTATGCCCTTGTCGCGAGGCAGGTCATAGTCCACACCGGCATCCACTATCTTGAGAGTGAAGCCGTGCTGCCTGCACAGGAAGTTTATGCCCGCCCCTCCGTGCAGGAAATTGCTGATCTGCTGCCATGTTATGGCTCTCGGCGACAGGCTGACTTTCTCTTCCGTTATGCCGTGATCGGCTGCAAAGATGATATTCTGCGGGTTTTTCAGCACCGGCGAAAGCGTCTGCTGAATCATCCCCGCCTGCAAAGCCAGCGATTCGAGCATCCCCAAAGAACCTTTCGGCTTGGTCAGGTTGTTTATCTTGTCTACAAGTTTCTCTCTTATTCCCTCATCGGGGTGCGAAATAGTAAATTCCATAACGATTATATTTTTTATCGGGATACAGCCGCACGGTGTCATGCCGGCGGCATCGCATTCCTTGCAAAAATAATACATTAAATGAAACCAACCTGTACGATTAACGTTATTATATACAAAGTTTCATTTCACGGCCTGAAACGGCATGAAAAAGGATGTACGCCACCCCCGCCCGGGATGTGCGCCATCTTCGGTCGGGATCGGCTCGGTGTCGGGCAAAGATGGCGCACATCCCGACCCGACACCGAGCCGATCTTTTTTGCGGACTTCCCGACGCATTATTTCAGCCTTTTTGTTGCTAATTAAAGTTATTTTACCTATGTTTGCAAAAAGGGTAGTGTTTCTCATGAAAAAAGCAATGATAATCATCGCCATGCTCGCGCTTCTTGCCGCGTGCAAACAGCAGGCTCCCCACAGCATCCTGCCTGAAGGATGCGTACTGGAAGAGGGCGACCTGGTGTTCAGACGCGGCAACGGCATGACCAGCAGGGCTGTGCTCGCAGTCGACAGGCACGGCTCCTACTCGCACATAGGCATAGCGGTAGACTCATGCGGCACGATGATGATAGTCCACGCCGTGCCGGGCGAACCCGACTACGAGGGCGATCCCGACCGCGTGAAAATGGAAAGTCCGGAAAAATTCTACTCATCGCTCAACGCCAGAATAGGCGAAGTGCGCCGCCTGCACGACAACCGGGCAGCGGCATCAGAAGCAGCCCGACACGCATTGGAAGTGTACCGGCGCGGCACATTGTTCGACCACGACTACGATGACAGCGACACCACAAAGATGTATTGCTGCGAACTCATAACATTCGCATACGGCAAAGCAGGCATACGGCTCACAGACGGCAAACGGCACCGCTTCAAACTGCCGGGCATGAAACCGATATGCTGCATTCTGCCCTCAGACATTTGCAACAGTCGGATGCTGACGAAAATAATATCTTTTTAACCCTAATATTAACTCTAAAAAATTACCATTATGAAGAAACTTTTAGGACTTATGGCTCTCGTAGCAGCCATGTTTGCATTCACAGCATGCGGAGGAGGCAACTCCCCGAAAGACGTAGCGGAACAAGCCATGAAAGCTGTCAAAGACAAAGACGCCAAAACACTCGTGGACCTCTTCGACACAGCCGACTTTGAGGAAGAAGGGGAAAGCGTGCAGGAACAGAAAGACATGCTCGTAGCCATGTATCAGGAAAAGTTGGACGAAATGCCCCAGACTAACGCCGTCAAATCTTACGAAACCTTGTCGGAAAGCATCGCCGAAGACGGCAACACCGCCACCGTCGACATGAAAATAGAGTATGAAAACGGAAAGACCGATACCGATGTCGTGAAACTGAAAAAAGATGCCAACGGCGACTGGAAACTCGACATGGACAAATAAGAAATCACAAACATAACACATCTGTTGCGGCACATTGCGATATGCGGTGTGCCGCAACTGCATAATCCTCCGCCACATTCCCCATAAAAGCCTTACGCCCGCCCCGCGCTCAACACTTATCTACAAAAAGAAAGCATTTGCAACATTTAGTTTGCAAAACCACCCCTTTACCCCCCCCATTAGTTAACAAAAGTAAAAACGACAGTAAAACGGTAAAACAACAGAATATTTCTTCAAAAACATCTTTCATAACAATCACATTAAAACTTAATTTTAAAGCAAACAAATACGACAAAACACATGAGAGAGAAAAACACATCAGTAACTTTTACATGCAAATATAAATTCAACAGTTGTGCCGCAATGGCGGAACAGACATGCTGTTGCGGCACGAAAAGACAAAAAACAAGAAAAGAATAAATCACAAAAAAACAATCAGACCTATTAAATAATCATATGAGAACCATACTAACTTTTATAAGCGCAGCTGCTTTTGTCCTTACAGCATCCGCTCAAGACATAGTACAAAAGTCTTACAAAGGGAATATCATGGCGGAAACGACAGATACCCGCACGGCACAAAAGTTCGACATATTCAGCACACAAAACATACTGAAAAAATCGTATGCGTCACAACAAGAAGACAATCTCTATCCATATATCGTAAATTTCGATTCGTATGAAGACATAGCCGACTTCATGGTAGAAGATGCCAATAAAGACGGCAACTCATGGTTTTACTACATCCACTACGTCATGTACTCCCACGCCTCCAGCGGCTACACCGCCGATGACTGGCTGTTCACAAAAGGATTGCAGGTGACCAAAGGCACCAAATATCACTTGTCTTTCTCTGTACAGACTGCAACCGCCACCGAGAAAATAGAAGTCTTTGCCGGAAACGACTGCACTTCCGATGTCATGAAACAGGAAATAGTGCCGGAAACAGAAGTCTCCACAAACAGGGAATGGCAAACCATCTCTGCGACTTTCATTGCAGAAGAAACGACAACATTGTATATAGGATTTCATGCATGCAGCGATCCAGGCAGTTCGACCCTCTGCATCGACAACCTGTTCATAGACGAAGGAGCTGCCGAGAAAGGCCCACAAACCGTAAACAACCTCCGGATAACGCCTGGAGCACGCGGACAACTCAGTGCGACACTGTCCTTTGACGCGCCGACACTCGACATGAGCGGAAACGAATTGCCGCAAGACGGAATAGACAGCATCACGATTGCAAGACAGGGCATGCACGTGAAAACGATAACCAATCCCGCACCGGGAGAAAACATAGTCTTTGAAGACAACGGAGAGACAACGCCTGTAGAAAACGGCATAAACAGCTACGAACTGATTACATTCGGCAAACAAGGCAAAGGAGATGTGGTCTCACAGGAAGTTTACATAGGCATAGACACGCCGGTGGCAATAGACAATATCATAATGCAGGCCAGCGAAGACAAAGCCCTGATAGTATGGTTCGCCCCAAGCGAAGGTATACACGGCGGGTATGTGAGCAGCAATACGCTCAAATATGACATAGTACGTTTCAATTCGCAAGGCACATACGAATTTGTAGCGACAGACCTACAGACCACATTGTATGAAGACCCTCTCCCCGAAGAAGGCACACAATTGGCTTACTATTACGGCATCTCGGCCAAAAATGAAGCAGGAGCCGGCGAATATGCCTATACGGAAGATGTCATAGTGGCCGGCGCGCCATATAAGCCCAAATTCACAGAGCCGTTCTCTTACTATGATGAATATGCAAAGCAAAACCTCCCGTCGCTCAACACTTCAATATGGGTAAGCGACATGGATTGGATGCTTTCGGAAGACGATGATTACGTCTCATCGCAAGACAACGGCATGCTCGTATTCAAGCCAAGTACGGAAAATGCAAAGCACTTCATCACGACCCCCATAATAACTCTTGCAGAAGAGATTAATCCCGTACTTGAATTGAACCTTTTCATCCCGGAAAACAGCAATGCTTCTCTCGACCTGAACTATTCCGTCTACAAGGAAACCACGCTTACCAATATTGCAACAATATTCGATGAATACAACACCGAACTGAAAAAAGGCGAATGGAACAAAGTGAGCATCAACATAAGCAAACTGGCCGGCTGGGGAGAAGTGAGATTCCAGTTCAGCGCAACAGGAAATACGCCGGAAGACATGCTCTATATAGACGATGTGGTCATATATGACAACATACCCAATGACGTTGCCATAACAGGCATAAGCGGAGAAAGGATTATAAAAGCCGGAGAGACCGTACACTTCAATGTCATTGCGGAAAACAAAGGAACGGCAGACTCCCAGCCATGCAACATGCTGTTGTATTGCAACGATGAATTGATAAGCGAAAACAACTTAGACATACTGTCACCCGGCGACACATGCACGGTTTCATTGGAATACACTCCGACTGAAGATGACATAAACACACGCAAGATCATCCGCGCAGAACTGGACATAGCCGATGAAAAGGCTTTCAACAACAAATCGGAAGAGCTCGAAGCCTTCATCGATGCAATGCCTTACGCACCGGTAACCGACCTGAACGCAAAAGAGAAAGGCGGGTACGTAGTTCTGGACTGGTCTGTTCCGGCATATCAACAGAGGATAGACAAAAGAATAGACGATGACATAGAAGCATACGAAGACTTCATCATCGAAGGCATAGGCGAATACACATTGATAGACGGTGACAAACAGCAGACATACGGCATAAGCATGCATTCATGGCCCAACATCTATGAACCGCAATCTTTCATAGTGTTCAATCCACACAAAGCGAACATGGATCTCAGTCTGGATGCAGGCTGGACGCCTCATAGCGGAGAAAAGATGCTGGTATGCTTTGATGCCATAAATACAGATCCGGACAACATCATACCTAATGATGACTGGCTTATAACTCCGGAAGTAAAGCCTAACACCCTGTTCTCTTTCTGGGCAAAGTCGCCTAACGCAGTGGTAGAACCGGAACAGCTCGAAGTGTTGTACTCCCCTATAGGAACAGCCGTTGAAGACTTCATACCTTTGGAACCGGAAGTAATAGAAGTTCCCGCACAATGGACTCAATATATTTACCTGTTGCCTGCCGATGCAAAACACGTGGCATTGCATTGCGTATCCGCAGCAAGATTCGCCCTCTTGGTAGATGACATATCATTTACTGCAAACGAAGAAGAGATTTTGAGGCTTAAAGGCTATAATGTATACAGAGACGGAGTCTGCATAACCAAAGAGCCGATAGGCACCAATACTTTCACAGACAAAGACGTTGAAAAGGGTATGACTTATTATTATGAAATAGAAACAGTATATGAGCAGGGCGTTTCACCGCTGTCCAACATGGCGAATATTCTCTTCGAGAAATCGATCATAGACAATGAATCAGAAATAAGCATTTACACAACAGACAACAAACTGTTTATTGAAAATGCCGGAAACGAAACAGTCAAAGTCTATACGCCGCAAGGACTCATGCTCTACAACGGCAATGGCAATGATTACAGGCCGTTGGAACTGGCGCAAGGCATTTACATTGTAACCACAGGCCATGAAACCGCAAAAGTTTTAGTGAAATAACCCCTGAGGATCAATATGTGAAAACAGCTCCATCGGAATTCCGGCGGAGCTGTTTTTCTTCTATGCAATACCAAATCAATATTCAAACGTGATGCCTATGGTGGGCAATATGGTGCCGCTCTCCTGCTTTATGTGTTTCATCACATAACGTTGCTGCTCCACAGGCAGGGAAGGGTCTTCCACCACTCCCGTGCTCATGAGTATGTCCTGCTGACGGAACTTGGCATTTGTCACGTTTTGCAGGTCTATGTAAAAACCGAGAGTGTATTTCTTCATGTAGAAAGTCTTGTCCACCCTGATGTCGAGCTGCGCGAAAGCCGGAAGGCGTTCCGAGTTGTAACGGGTGTAATCATAATACGGACGTCCCTGCGCGTTCCATGCCTGAACCAGAGATGACTTATCGGCATCGTATGGAGTGTAAGGCCCGCCGCCTATGCAGCTCACCTTTGCGCCGAAACTCCAATTGCGTGGGAAGTTGTATGTTCCGCTCACATTGAGGATAAACCTGTTGTCCCACGCCGAAGGTATGTATCTCCCTCCGTTGCCGTCATTGCACTCCGACTTGAACAAGGTGAAAGATGACAACAGATTAAGTTTCCGAGCCACAATCCAGCGGAACAGCACTTCCATGCCATAGGAACGGCTCGCAGCCGATGACACAAGCAGTTCATTGCCTATGACACCGTAGTCGTTACCTTTGCACAACAACGGTATACCGTCTACGACCGACAAAGGCACATTGCCGTATTTTTTGTAAAAGCCCTCCAACGACAGTTCTATCTCGTTGGCCTTGTTCCAACTGAACCCGAAGCTGTATTGACCTTCTTTCATATATTTCAGATTCTTGTTGAGATAAGCATCACCCTCCCCCTTGAATCCGAGTGCCGTATAGGGCGGGAGCTGATAGTAAAGCCCGGATTCGGCATTAAGATACACATCGCCGAACATCCTCACCGAAAGCGATGCACGCGGAGAAAACTGCTTCAGCGGATTGCTCATGGTGCGCGAGAAATTGTTGGCATCGGCACGGAAACCGGCAGTAACAGTCACCCTTTCGCCCGGCGACACATATGTGCCTCTGGCGAAAAGTCCCCAGCGCAACATGCCGAGAGATGTAGTATAATCATAGACATGCGCTCCCGATGCATATATCTTCTGGAATCCGTCATACTTATAGTGGCTGAAATCCACATTCACGCCATAATTGGTTTTCCACGCACCGTAATCGGATGAGTTCTCCGCACGGAACTTGACTTCCTGCTCCACCGAGCGCAAGCGCAAAGTCAGATTATCCGGTGAGGAATCATCGTTGTCAACATATTTCAGGTTACGGTTGTTCAGGTAATTGTTGCTCAGCACCACCGTCTGCACGTGCGCACCTGCATAATGACGATAGACTGCGCCTACGGTATATGTCTCCTGCTTTATCTTGGGCAGGTAGCTCAACAGATATTCGGAATATTCGTCATCGCCGTCCTCATTGAGGCTCATGTCATCGAAACCAGTTATACCGAGTACTGTAAGTTCGTTTCTGACATCAAAGCGTGTCTTCACCTTGAACTGCGCATCGGTGAACTTGGGCAGGAAAGGCAATCCCAACACACGGAACAGCATTTGCAGATATGACTGACGCACCGAAACGATATAGGATGTCCTGTCTTTGATATGTCCGGATGCCGCAAGCGACACCTCCGATGCCCCCAACGTTGCTTTCAACGTATTGCGATCCATCTCCCCATCGCGGAGCTTGAAATCGAGCACGGAACTGAGGGCATTGCCTCTGTTGACTGGAAATGCTCCGGTATAGAAATCGACTTCCCTGATGAAATCGGCATTGATTATCCCGCACGGCCCCCCCGATGCTCCCTGAGTGCTGAAGTGGTTTATGTTGGGAATCTCCACTCCGTCGAGGAAGAAACGGTTTTCCGACGGCGAGCCTCCACGCACAATCAGGTCATTGCGATAGCCTGACGGCGAAAAAGCCACACCCGGATAGGCACGCACTATGCGCGATATGTCTCTGTTGCCTCCGGGACTTTTCTCTATCTCCTGCAAGCCTATGCGCCGCAGGCTCAAAGGGCTTTCCACGCTTTTGCGCATCACATTGCCGGTCACCACCACGCCTTCCAGCTCCGTCCTGTTTTCCTCTATCTCTATCTCCACTTCTATGTCGTGATTGGAGACTATATAGTCGGGCGTTACGACTGTGGTGTAGCCTATGGAAGAGGCTTTCAACTTATATATGCCGGGATGCACATTCTTTATCTCAAAGCGTCCCAACGAATCGGTCATCGCACCCAGCGTTGTCCCATCTACAATGACATTGACAAACTCCACAGGCTCACGCAACCTTTTATCCGAGACAACACCCCTTATGCTTCTCAGCACCTCTTGCGAAAAGCAATCCGTCCCAGCCGCAAACAACAGCAGCAGACAGAAACATTTGCAAAGAACGAATTTCATATCAACCTACATTTTTTTAATCTGCAAGCACAACCCATCACCTGTTTTTAAGCCGCATAAGTATTTCCCAAAAAGGAGAACTGTAGCGCGTTATGGTCATGAACTGAATCTGGCGCGTATTGTATTTGCAAAACGAAGACTCGATATCCTTGTCCATGCTGCCCTCGAAATCAAACACAGCGGTTTTGCCTTTCAGAAATTTGATGCATTCCCACACGGCCAAAGTGGATGCCTCCGATGCAAGCTCCGAAGTCCGGTCTATGGCATCTATCAGCTGATAACCCGACATGCCGTCCCAAACGAAAAAGATGCCTGCCACGAGCTTTCCGTCAGGCTCCCTGATGCCCAGCACCTGTCCCTGCCCTCTGGCTTTTGCCGCATCCGTGACCTTCCGGAAAAACTCCCTGCTATGGGAAATCTTACGTCCCTGCAATGAAAGGGCATATACGTGGAAATCAAAAAGTTCATCGCCACTCAAATCAAAATCAGCATACAGGCCCTTATTTATGGCCTTTTTCAACCAACGCCGTTTCGACCGTTGAAACCCTGCCGCAATACTTTCCGGATCGGACAAATCGTCTATGACATAAGAATAGCGCGTGGTCTGGGTAAATCCCCGCCAATAATAAGGCAGCCAGTTGGTGAAATACTTGTGAAAAGACTGCACGAAGCAGACCGGATGCAAAGCCAGGATCCTGCCTGCCAATGCATCGCAAGCCCTTTTCTCCAAAGCAAGCTTTTCGTAATAATCATCTTTCACCGATGCATAGTCTATCCACACGCCGTTATATTGGGTGAGTTGCGGCTGGACTATGAAAAGTTTGCCTAACCTGCGCCGATAATGGTAAGGATGAGCGGCCACCACACGCCCCTTTTCCTCATAGAGGCACACATCCCAGCATTCGCCGCACACGGCATCCATCCACCATGCCTGGCAAAACAAAGGCACCGGCCTCTCATCGCACAAACTCCTGTATATATCTTTCTCTGACATCTGATGTAATGACTACGCCACTGCAAAAATAATAAATCCTCCGCTCTTTATGCCTATCAGCCCATACAACAATAAAAAAGCCGGTCAAAACCCGCCTTTTTTCACATATCGCTTTGATTTATGAGATAAAATTCCCACTTTTGCTTTTGCCGTACAACTTAAAAAGCATCAACTATGAACACAAGTGCAGAACCCACCAATTATTATTGGGAAATGCACTTTGGTCACAGAAAACATAAAACACTTTAAACGAATAGAAAACATAAGAATTGAGAACTGGATAGATTCGATTAAATAAACACAACTTAAAAAAACATTACGCCATGAGAACGTTAAAACTGTTATTGCCGGTCTTGTGCGCCCTGTTCATGCTGAGCAGCCACAAGACTTACGAAGCGGCAGGCACAGCCGGCGAAGCTTCGATAGAGAAGAGGTTCAAATACATCGTAATCCCGGATAAGGCTCTTACATTCAACCTCAAGGGAAAGGATGTAATAGTGCACAAGATTCTGAATCCGAGCGAGACACTCACGGAAATATTCAAGAAAGAGGGTTACACGGTCTTGCCGGAACTGATACCGGAGTTGGAGTCAAAGACCCTCATCGTCAACTGCGGTACATATATCCTTAACGAGGGCAAGTCATACACTTTGGGCGTAAATATACAGCTCATCTCCGCCGAAACAAGCGAAATGATCGACATCCGCACCGCCAAAGTGGAAAACACATCAGAAACAGAAGCCATCAACAAGGCCATAGAGCAAGAACTTACAAAACTGCTCTCAGAATAAAAACGCACAACAGTATCTGCGGGTGTAAAATCCGCAGATACTGCATCCGGGCAAACTCAACCTCACACAATGACACGACTCTCGGCAACAATACTATCCTTTCTCGCCTGCATATCCATACAAACAACGGCACAGACCGGAAAAGAACTGCAACGGCAACTTGCCAACATCGTATCGAGAAATGAAGCACATACAGGAGTGGCCGTAATCATAAACGGGGAAGACACCGTGACATTGAACAACAACGGCAATTATCCCATGATGAGCGTATTCAAATTCCACCAGGCTCTGGCAACAGCCCGCTTCATGCACGACAACAATATGCCGCTCTCAACAACCATACATATCAGCAAGACAGAACTGCACGAAAACACCTACAGCCCTTTGAGAGACAAACACCCTGACGGGAACATAGACATGACAGTGGCGGAACTGCTGACATACACCCTGCAACAGTCAGACAACAATGCGTGCGACATACTGTTCAGCCGCATAGCCGGAACGGAATATGCAGACCGGTACATCCGCTCGCTCGGCATAAACGACTTTGCCATCGCTGCAACAGAAAAGCAAATGCACGACAGTCTGCCGCTATGTTACGCCAACCGCACATCGCCTCTCGAAGCCGCAATATTGCTCGAAACATTCGTCACCAAACCGCTTTTCGATGAATCATATCAAGACTTCATCAAAAAGACAATGATTGAGTGCAAAACAGGTGCCGACCGCCTTGCCGCACCTCTCGCAGGCACAGGCGCAATCATAGGCCATAAGACCGGCAGCGGGGACAAAAACAGCAAAGGACAGATTATAGCGACAAATGACATAGGGTTTGTCTTTCTCCCCGATGGGCAAAGATATTCCATAGCCGTATTCGTAAAAGATTCAGAAGAAGACGCAGAAGACACGGCAAGAATCATCGCCGATATATCGGCCGCCGTCTACAGATACATCACCGGCAAAGGCAAGCTTCCAGACGCGCCGCAAAGCAACTAATAATCAACGCCATACACATCTTCCAGACAGCACATAAAAAGATCGGCTCGGTCTCCGGACGAGACCGAGCCGATAACGGGCAAAGATGGCGCACATCTTCGGCCGGGATGGCGTACATCCCGACCGGGTATCGCGCCGAACTTATTTCATGTCATTATTTCAGTTTCTCGAATACGAGTTTTTCCAGTTCTTCCTCCAATTCAGGATTGTCTTTGATGCACTGCTTGGCGGCATCGCGCCCCTGTCCGAGCTTGGTGCCGTTGTAGCTGTACCATGCGCCGCTTTTGTTGATGATGCCGTATTCCACTCCCATGTCGACTATCTCTCCCACTTTAGAGATGCCTTCGCCGAACATTATGTCGAACTCGGCCTTGCGGAACGGGGGAGCCACTTTGTTTTTCACCACCTTTACTCTCGTCTGACGTCCCAGCACCTCATCGCCATCTTTTATGGCCGTACTCGAACGGATGTCGAGCCGCACCGATGCATAAAACTTCAAGGCGTTTCCACCGGTCGTGGTCTCCGGATTGCCATAGGTCACTCCTATCTTCTCGCGCAACTGGTTGATGAATATACACACCGTCTTGGTCTTGCTCACTGCGGCTGTCATCTTCCTCAGGGCCTGCGACATGAGCCTTGCCTGAAGTCCCACTTTGCTGTCGCCCATGTCTCCCTCTATCTCGGCTTTTGGGGTAAGGGCAGCCACCGAGTCTATCACCACCAGGTCAATGGCGGCAGAGCGGATGAGCTGTTCGGCTATCTCAAGAGCCTGTTCTCCGTTGTCGGGCTGTGAAATGAGCAGGTTGTCCACGTCCACCCCGAGTTTGGCGGCATAGAAGCGGTCGAATGCGTGCTCTGCATCTATGATGGCCGCCACTCCTCCTGTCTTCTGCGTTTCGGCTATGGCGTGAATGGCCAGTGTGGTCTTACCTGATGATTCGGGACCGAATATTTCTACTATTCGTCCGCGCGGATAACCGCCCACGCCGAGTGCGGCATCAAGCCCCACCGATCCGGTATGGATAACCTCCACTTCCTGTATGTTCTCATCTCCCAGTTTCATTATGGTGCCTTTCCCGAAAGTCTTCTCTATCTTGTCCATAGCTGCCCGCAACGCTTTCAGCTTTTCTTCTTCGGGGGCATTAAGATTCAGGGTATCTTGTTCCAATTTCTTTGCCATCTGTAGTTATCGTATTAATAAAAAGATTCTATTCATTTCAGTATCTGCTGCGCGTGTTCTTTGGTTTTGATTTCCTTAGGGCTGTACACCTTTTCTATGATGCCGTCCGCACCGATGATGAATGTTGTCCTCAACATGCCCATGTAGGAACGTCCGCACATTTTCTTTTCTCCCCATGTGCCGAATGCCTCTGCGAGTTTATGCTCCGTGTCGGCAATCAGGGCAAAGGGCAACGACTGCTTCTCTATGAATTTCCTGTGCGAGGCTGCACTGTCTGCACTCACACCTATCACTTCAAAACCTTTGCCGCGAAGCTCATCATAATTGTCTCTCATGCTGCACGCCTCAGCCGTACAGCCGGAAGTGTTGTCTTTCGGATAGAAATAGAGCACCACCTTGCGCCCTTTGAAATCGCTCAGCCTTACTCCCGCCCCGTTTTCGTCCAATCCGAGAAAATCGGGGGCCTTGTCTCCCACTGTCAATGCCATAAATAATAATTGTCTGGTTATATTATATAGCGCAAATATACGGAGAACTTGCGTAATAATGGCAGGATGAGGGTGAAATTTGATAAGTGGTTGGTACATATACCATTTTTGTGTTTCCATAAAGGTTTAAAACTTGTAGTTTATCGAATGCTTACACTCTTTCACCCTACTATAAAAATCATAAAGGTGTCCAGACGTTGATTATCCGGACACCTTTATTACAAATATATGATTTAACCAATCAAGTATTTCAGGAAATTAAATCATATAGCATCAAACTTACTTTTCTAACATTGTCACAACAACAGCCCTGTTAAACTTGTTTTCCGAATAAGGCTGAGAGTTTGAACCTAGACCCTGAGCCTGAATTCTTGATGACTCAATACCATAGTCATTAATCAATATTGAACGA
>DVIH01000076.1 GCA_018711405.1 Candidatus Avibacteroides excrementipullorum
AATTCGCCCCATGAAAAGGTGGAAATGACATCGCCATATATCACATCGCAAGCAGACGCATCCGCAACAGAGAATACATTTGACAAAACATGCTCATCGGCAAAACAGTCGCCGCTGTTCATGAATATACACCACTCTCCGGCAGCGTGTTCCACACCTTTGTTCATTGCATCGTACGGCCCGGAATCAGGTTCCGAACACCAGAACGAAACATGATCGGCATATTTTCTGATGACATCCACACTGCCATCCGCAGAATTACCGTCTATTATTATATATTCGAAATCTGCAAAAGTCTGGGCAATGACACTCTGTATCGTCTTTTCCAACGATGTCGCATTGTTTCTGTTGACTGTTATGACCGAAACTTTTTTCATCACTTCAAACTCTTTATCACCCTGCAAGGATTTCCTCCCGCTATCACATCAGCAGGAATAGTTCCTGACACGACACTCCCTGCCCCGATGACAGTATTGTCGCCAATGACCGTACCCTTCAGAATAATAGAACCGGTACCAACAAAGACATTACGCCCTATAACGACATCTTTCATCCCTGCTTCCTCTATCTTTCCGTCTCTCGCCTGAGGCGCCAATGGATGCCAATCGGTATCGGTTATCAAGGTATTGGCTCCGATCATGGCATGATCTCCTATCTCTATATATTTCGCAGCCGACACGGTTACGGAAGTCATGCCTACATCATTGCCAATCCTTATCACTGCGCTTTGTGTAAGAGTCGTAATCCTGCTGCGGGTATATACACCCACATTGTTTGACGCAAAAGCGGAATTAAGAACACATCCTTTGCCTATCTCTATTACAGAATTGGGCAACCTCATAAAGTATGTAAGTCCCCAACATTTCAACATCCCGTCAACCTGCACACCTTTCAACCTTGCAAGCAACGTAGTCATTAAGGAAGAGACAAAAATGCTGATATGCCTTTTCAACATATACAGTTTTATAAAGACATATCCGCTCGGATCTTTATATATCTTACCCAACCTGTTCCTCACCGTCTTTTCCTTTCGCTACTTTTTCATATATTGCGACAAGTTCTCCCGCTATTCTTGCGCGGTCATGCCTCTCCAATGCTGCCGCACGTCCGCCTGCCGACAAAGTCTCCGCAAGTTCCCGCGACTCAAATATCCGGCAAATCCTCATGGCAAGCATATCTGTCTCTTCAAACCTGTAAAGGAAACCTGACTTGCCGTCTTCTATAAATTCCATAGTACCGCCCACATAAGAAGCTACGCAAGGCACTCCGAGAATCTGCGCCTCGCCCAAAGAATTGGGACTGTTTTCTATGGAAGACGGACAAACGAATACATTGGCTTCAAGGTAATGTTCTCTCATTCCCGCCTCGTTCTGATAGCCCAAGAAATGAACTTTTCCTTTCAACCCGTATTTATTTATCAGCCGGTTCAGATAATTGCCGTAACTCAGATGCTTATAAAAAGCTTTGTTCAATATATCAGGCCCTGCCACATAAATTTCCGTATCGGGAAATTTCCGCAAAATGACAGGCATGGCTTTCAGCACCTGATGCAATCCTTTCAAAGGCAATATGCCCTGACTCACAAAGATGGAATGTTTGCGGCATTTCCCATAATCCCATGAATATTCATAAAAGGAACTCCTTAGGATTTCACCGCATTTATGATATGATATTTCCGGATTCAGCGCTTTACAATTGGCGTAGTCCCAAAAGGTCCTTCCCATGACATGGTCTATATGCTTTATCAGTTCCGCCTCGAAAACGCCTCTTTGCTTCATGCTCTTATAACCGGCAAAATAAGTATCCCCTTTCAAGACATCGCGCAAAGAAGTAGTAGACAACAATTCTCGCAGTTTCATTCCTCCATAGAAATACCGTGCATAAACACTTACCAATCCCTGTATGGAGACAACAGTCTTTTCCTTGCCGCAAGCATTGACAAACTCAAGCGAATGCGGGAATTCAGTACCATGTATATGTACCACATCCGGCTTCACTTCTTCATAAACTTCCTTATAGTATTTTTCAGCTGAGGCATCATATTTCTTCTCCTTGTTCTTGCCCGGAACCAAATAATAAGTTATCCCATTTCTTTCCAGCCGTTTCAAACTCCCGCCGTCATAAGCCGCCACGACATAAAGCCGAATACCGTCATGATGTTGCATAAGCATCTTAGCAGACGAATACATCCAGCCGCCTATGACAGGAGAAGGCATCTTCAACGCCTCACACACATCCGGGAACAATATATTGACAAGCCATATCACTCTCATTTCTTTTCCCATGGCATCAATTTCCTTTTTTTAACGAACAGCATTTCATTCACTTCATCATCGGTCATCCCAGATATCCTTTTATTATAGCACACCGAAACAGCCATCCAAATCATAAATGTCTTTATGTTGAAAGTCGGCACACCGAATACAAGCATGTCAACCAACTGAACAAATACTATTACGGCACATGCTTTCGACAACTGATTCGGGGCTTTAACTCCTTTCACTATAGCCGGAATCATCAACATCATGTAAAGCAACAGATAAATAATACCTCCCTTAAGTATAATCTGAAGATAACCGTTTTCTATCACTTCTCGATTATCATCAGATTCCCCAGTATCACTATCCTTATCCACATTAGGACAATAATAGGTGCCATAAAAACCGCGTCCTATCAACAAGTCTTTAGGATTACCCATATCCAGCAGAAAATCAAGCAAGACATCCTCGCGAGTGTTTTCACCTGCACGTGAGGTTATTGTCGAAAATGTCCCATAGCTTTCCTGCTTATAATAATATAAAGAACCGGCTCCAAGCAACAGACAAAGCAGCACTATTATGATTTTGCTTTCCATCGTTTTGAATTTCCCGTTAACAACAGAACCAATGAAGCCGAACATAAAATACAGTCCGAAAGTCAGCATCAGATTTCTGCGCCCCAAAATCGCCGCTATCAAAATAGCTCCAAGCACAACTACCGCAGCAAAAGCAGCATTACGCGCTGACTGGTATTTGTTGGTCAGAAAGATAAAAGCGCCGAACACGGCAAAATTCTCCAACAGCATTTGTATGAATCCAAAGCTTACTGTACTCGACAACGGTATGACACTAATAAGGAAAAACAAGTATCCCATCTTGCCGCCTATCGAGAAGAAACTGCGCAGAAGATTCTCCGATGACATCAACACCAATACTATAGCCATATATGGCAAAAGGAGATACGGGGTAACCACTTTGCCCACAGAA
>DVIH01000077.1 GCA_018711405.1 Candidatus Avibacteroides excrementipullorum
GTCAAATATCTGATTTCTGATTGATTCTGCTGTGTCATAATTAATTCTCCTCCTTTTTAGATGCTCTTAGATTTCTTCTTTTTGCTGCATATTCTGCGGCGTATTTATCCATTCTGAAAGTAAGGAAGCGGAGTACTCTCTCATCGCGACGGTAGTTTACTTCCAGTTTGGCTATGACTTCCGGTTCGGCTTTGAACTCTACCAACTCATAAAAACCGGTTGTTTTTTTCTGGATGGGGTAAGCCAACTTCCTCAATCCCCAGTTTTCCTCGTTGATAATCTCGGCGCCGGATTCCTTTAGCAGATTGATAAATTTATCAACCGCTTCCTTCATCTGAACGTCAGACAAAACGGGAGTTAAAATGAAAACGGTTTCGTATTGATTCATACTATATAAAAATTAATTAATAAAAATAATGTATTTTCCGATTGAATTTTTCCGGCTGCAAAGTTAATCATTTTATTTTAATGGAAAACAAACGGACAGGCTTTATTGACAATTTTTTATGCGGGACGATATATATTCTGCTATATGTACGGCTGCTTCTTCGCGGCAACGGGCGTAGCTGGGCCAGTCATTGAAGTCTATAATCTTGAAATCTCCGTTGGCGGTCACTACGGCATCGCCGCCGTATATGGGGACGTTGAGTATCATCGATGCTTTGGCGCATTCTGCTTTCAGTTCGTTTAGCGAAAACGGGATGCCCTGTGCTTCTCCGTTGTAGATTTCGAGTCCGAACTTGCTGTGCTTTTCCGGCGATGGATAAAACCAGTAAAAGAAGCCGGTATTTGCCACGCCGTAGAATTTTACGAGGTCTCCTGTCAGATGCCGGTTGATTACGGCATTTCTAATGTTCCTTTTTTTGAAGTCACTGAGCGTCTCGGTCAGTTTTTCTTTACTGTCAGCGTATGTCACATCTTCCTTTGTCATGGCGCATGCGTCTCCGCGTTTTATCCAGCATGGGTATTGCGGGGTGAGTGTTTCAATATCGAGTGTTGACAGGTTGTCTGCAAGTATGCTTTCCGGGTGTTTCAGCCCGTGTGCCATGAATATCTTTGTCATGTTGAACCTGATGCAGTTTTCTATGCCGTGTGCAGAGTTGATTACGATATGGCCTTCCGTTTCAAATCCTTTCAGCAGTGCCAGAGCGCTGTTGCTGCGGCACATGTTTACCACTGCATCGTATCCTGACAGTATGCTTTTGTCGAGTTCGCTTTCTGCTATGATGTCTACGTCCGTGCCTTTTGCCTGCAAATGTTCGGATACGGCTTTCAGTATTGCCGCGTCATTGCTTATGTGGTTGGGTGAAAATTCGTTGCCTCTGTTTATAGATAAAATTTTCATTTTGTCGTCTCAGCTTTGTTTGAGGAATGTTTCTGCTTTTTCTATGTCTGAAGCGTGATCGATGTCGAGTATCTTGGAAAACGGGTAGGCCTTGAGGTGCATCCCGTCTGACAACAGTTCTCTCTGGAAATTTCTCATGTGTGACTTGCCCTCTGCCATGCATTTCCTTAATGTGTCCAATGCTTTGGCTTTCAGACAGTAGATACCTCCAGATATGTAGTTGCAGTCGTTTTCTTGCCTGTCTTTGAAAGCGGTGATGTCCATGTTTTTGTTTGTTGAGATGTATAGTGGCTTTTCATCGTCTATGAAGTCGGTCACGGCCATGATGCCATCGGCATCAGACTGTCTGAATCTGTCGATATATGCCAGAAACTCTTCTTCTTTGAATATTGTGTCTACTGTAGTGAGGCAGAACCTGTCATCAGTGATGTATGGAGACAATTCGTAGAAACTGTGCATGGAGCTTGGCGTGGACTTGACGACGAGCCGGATGGAATACTTCTCAGCCATGCTTTCGAGAGCCAGTTTTGTTTCTTCTGTCTTGTCGTTAATTATTATGATTACAGATGATGCTCCTGCTTTCAGAAATATTCTCACTAGCCTTTCAATCATTATTTCACCGTTTATTCTGATAAGCGGTTTGGGACTTTTTATCCCTTCCTGCGCCAGACGTGAGCCGTTTCCGGCAGCTATTATGGCAAAATTCATTTCTTATTCTTCGTCTTGTAAGTTCAGTTTCAATTTGTCACTGTCATCACGCTTTTCATAATATTGTTTGGTCAAGACATTGGCATGCAGAGTTCTTTCCTGCTCCCGGTATCTGTATATGTCTATTGCTGTGTATATGGCGTTCCTGAAAGATTCTTCCGATGCCACGCCTTTTCCTGCAATGTCGTATGCTGTGCCATGATCGGGAGAAGTCCTTATGACCGGAAGCCCGGCCGTGTAGTTTACTCCGTTGTTCATGGCAAGTGTCTTGAACGGGATAAGGCCTTGATCATGGTACATGGCCATTATGCCGTCAAATGTTTTGTAAAGTCCGGCTCCCATGAATCCATCGGCCGGATAAGGGCCGAAACAGTATATGCCTTTGTTGTTGAGTTCGTTTATTGCCGGGATTATGGTGTCTTGTTCTTCTGAGCCTATCAGTCCGTTGTCGCTGGCATGGGGGTTGAGTGAAAATACGGCGATGCGCGGTTTGGTGATTCCGAAGTCTTCTTTCAGGGATTTGTTGAAAATCGTGATTTTTCTTTCCAGCCTTTCTTTGGTTATTTGCGAAGGTATGGCCGATACAGGTATGTGTCCTGTGACCAAAGCAACTTTGATGTTTTCATTCATCAGAATCATCAATGATTCGTTACCTTCTCCGAGCCTGTCTTCTATGTATTCGGTATGTCCCGGAAAGTTGAAATCGGGATTCTGTATGGTATGTTTGTTAATCGGTGCTGTGACTATGGCATCTATCAGTCCGTCCTTATAGTCTGTCACTGCTTTTTCCAATGCGCAGAATGCCGCCGCGCCTGCTTCTTCTGTGGGTTTGGACAGTTCCACTTTTATCTCATCGTCTATGCAGTTGACTATGTTGAGTTTGTTGTCATCTGCATCTTTTGCTTCTGTGATGCTTGTGAAAACGATGTTCGACATATTCAAGGCTTTTCTGTGGTAGGTGGCTACTTTGGCTGAACCGTACACTATAGGTGTGCATAGCTCCAGCATTTCAGGATCTGTGAATGTCTTCAGAATGATTTCATATCCAATCCCGTTTATGTCTCCGTGTGTGATGCCTATTCTTATCTTTTTGTTTTCCATAAATTTGCTTGATGGTTGTTGTGTTTACTTTTCTTCGGTTTTATCCGTTGCTTTTACAAATTTGAAAGTCTGAAGTGATGATTCGAGTTTTTTGATATAGCGTCTTTTCATCTTTTCTGGGGCGTATACGAAAACTTCTGTCACAACGACTCTGTTGGTGAGTGTATCAACCCGCGATTGCGATATGAACGGTCCTCCCATCATGTCTCCTTTCATCTTCCAGAGCCCTCTGGCTTCAAACAGGTAGTTGCCGTTTTCGTTTCTGTCTGTTGTAGATAGGGCTAAAGTATCTAATGTCATATAGCTGTTTTCAAAAGCTCCTGGCATGTTTATCTTTGTTACCGAATCACGTTTAGCTATGAACCCTTCCCTTGTGAAACATTTTTCAGATGTGTATGGGTATGAGTAGGACATGAAGTTGAGTGGACCTATCGGGTTCTCCGAACTCGACCAAATGAAGTTGTCGGCAATTTTGAAGTTGCGCAATTCATACGGAGCGCAGATGTCGTAGCTGAACATTGCCGTTGTGTATTTTGATATCGTATCGCTGTGGTTTTTCATTAATTCGTCAGCCTGGCGTTTCAGCTCCGCGTCATTGAAGAATTTGATAATGAAATCCTGTTTGCTCAGTACGAAATCTTTCAATGATTCTGTATCGGGAGCTTGTATGGTCAGTATGAGCTGTGGCACTGAAAACATGTTTTCCGCGTATTTCAATTTTGTTTGTCTGTAGTTGTCGCCCACGTTTACTACTACTATGTTGCGCATCATTTTCATTACTTTGTCATAGTGCATGGGTATGACTCTCATCACGTGAAAAGATGCTTCCGACTGTGGTAGGCCGGGTATGTCTGATTTCAGTACCGATTCAAGTGCTTGTCCTCC
>DVIH01000078.1 GCA_018711405.1 Candidatus Avibacteroides excrementipullorum
CATCTTTGCCAAAGATATACGCCATCCTCGGTCAAGATGGCGTATATCTTTTACGAAGATCGAGCCGATCCCGACCGGAGGCATTCAGAGTACATTTCGCCTGTTCGCTAAAAGTCAAAAACGACAGCAGCCGGTTTCAGGAAAAAATAAATGCTGAGAGAACGGCCGGCATCACAAAAAAACAATTATTTTTGTGACACTGTTACACAAATGAAAACTTAAAAAACCAAAGAAATGAGTATCATTGAAAGTATTATCGAACGCGCCAAAGCCAACCCGCAGCGCATAGTCCTGCCCGAAGGCACAGAAGAAAGGACACTCCGTGCGGCCAACAGGGCTTTGGCCGAAAGCGTTGCCCGGCTCATCCTGCTCGGAAATCCGGAAGAAATCATGGCGGAAGCAAAACGGTTGGGTCTGAACAACATAGACAAAGCCGAAATAATCGACCCGGACAACAACCCCGACAGCGGGAAATACGCACAGTTGCTGTTTGAACTGAGAAAGAAGAAAGGCATGACGATGGAAGAAGCCGAAAAGCTGGTGCGCGACCCGCTCTATCTGGGATGCCTCATGATAAAGAACGGTGATGCCGACGGACAGTTGGCAGGAGCACGCAACACCACAGGCAATGTGCTGCGTCCGGCGTTGCAGATAATCAAGACCGCTCCGGGCATAACATGCGTATCGGGAGCAATGCTCATGATAACACAGGCTGCCGAATACGGCGAAGGCGGAGTGCTCGTCATAGGCGATGTGGCCGTGACTCCCGCACCCGATGCGCACCAGTTGGCAGAGATAGCAGTATGCACGGCTTCGACAGCAAAAGCCGTTGCAGGATTTGAACAGCCGCGAGTGGCCATGCTCAGCTTCTCCACCAAAGGTTCGGCCAAACATGAAGTGGTGGACAAGGTAGTGGAAGCCACTAAAATAGCAAAAGAAATGAGACCGGAACTGGCCATAGACGGAGAACTGCAACTCGATGCCGCCCTCGTGCCGAAAGTAGGCGCAAGCAAGGCTCCCGGCTCGCCCATAGCAGGACATGCCAATGTGCTGGTGGTGCCTAATCTGGAAGTGGGCAACATCTCATACAAGATGGTGGAACGTCTCGGACATGCCGAAGCCATAGGCCCCATCCTGCAAGGGATAGCAAAACCGGTGAACGACCTGTCAAGAGGATGCTGCACCGATGACGTATACAAGATGATAGCCGTGACCGCCAACCAGGCCATAGCTGCAAAAAACAACGAATAGGAATTACCTGAAAAACAAATAGACAACAACATGAAGATACTTGTATTAAACTGCGGAAGTTCCTCCATAAAATACAAACTGTTTGACATGGAACACAGGGCTGTAATGGCACAGGGAGGAATAGAGAAACTGGGACTGAAAGACTCGTTCATCAAATTCACACTGCCCGACGGCACGAAGAAAATCATCGAAAGGGAAATACCCGAACATACGGCCGGCGTGGAATTCATCTTTGAAATACTGACAAGCCCCGAATACGGCTGCCTGAAATCGTTGCACGAACTTGGCGCAGTGGGACACAGGTTGGTGCACGGAGGCGAGAAATTCAGCAGTTCAGTGCTTATCGATGACGATGTTATAGCCATGATAGAACAATGCAGCGACCTGGCTCCGCTACACAACCCGGCCAACCTGAAAGGCGTGAACGCAGTGAAAAAGATATTGCCGGAAATACCTCAGGTAGGTGTGTTCGACACGGCTTTCCACCAGACCATGCCCGACTATGCGTACTTGTATGCCCTGCCTTACGAACTGTATGAAAAATACGGCATACGCAGGTACGGCTTTCACGGCACCAGCCACAGATATGTGTCGAAACGTGTGTGCGAGATACTCGGCGTGAAACCCGAAGAACAGAAAATCATAACCTGCCACATAGGCAACGGCGGCTCCATAACGGCTGTAAAATACGGCAAATCAGTTGACACATCCATGGGACTGACACCGGTAGAGGGGCTTATGATGGGTACACGTTGCGGCGACATCGATGCCGGAGCCATAACATACATCATGGAAAAAGAAGGACTTGACATACACGGCATATCCGACCTCATAAACAAGAAAAGCGGCGTGCTCGGCATATTCAAGAAATCGAGCGACATGAGAGAACTCGAAGCTGCTGTGGCAAACAACGAACAGAGAGCGATACTGGCCGAACAGATGTATTTTTACAGGATAACAAAATATATCGGAGCATACGCGGCAGCCATGAACGGAGTGGACATCATAGTGTTCACCGGAGGTGTAGGCGAAAACCAGGCGACATGCCGCGCCGGAGTATGCAAGAACCTGACTTATCTGGGCGTTGAACTTGATGAAGAAAAGAACAAGGCCAGAGGAGTGGAAACAGTGCTCAGCACTCCGCAGTCGAAAGTCAAGGTCGTGCTCGTTCCTACCGATGAGGAAATGATGATAGCGTCCGACACAGTGGACATACTGAAGAAGATGGCATAAAAACTGCGTGACCGGCATACAAAAGGACGGCTTCCTGACAAATCGGATGCCGTCCTTTTATTGTTTTGCCTGTGTCTTGCCGGAGAAAACACACAGGACCGTAATACAAATAAATCTTACTTCCTGTTTATTACCACAAGCGGCGTATCGGTGTGGAACAACATGCGTTTGGCCATGCTCGGATTGAACAGACGTGCAAACACGTTTTTCCTGTACTTGCTCAAAGAGATGGCATCAATCGCCTCTTTCTTTACGAACTCATCAAGTTCCCGCAACAGCCCGTCGTATGGTAACAGTTTATAGCCCAGCTCCAAGTCTGAATATCTCTTCTTCAGATATTCCTTTATGCTGTTCAGCTTTATCTCATTCCATTCGTTGCCGGAACTGTCGAGATGTATTATGGTAATCTTGGCATTGAGCGGTTTCACGAAGCGATACAGTGACTCGAACGCTTCCAGATCGCGCGGGTCGAAATTGGTCATGAAAGCCACGTGCCTTATCCCGCTGAAATCTTCGCAGCGCACCGATTCCGGTATGGCCACTACCGTGTCTTTGCTTCGTTCTATGACTTCGGCCGTCACGCTTCCTATCAGGCTCTCGCTGTCTCGATGCCTGCCTTTGGTGCCCATCAATATGATGGCCGGATGTATCTTTGCAGCCACGTGCAGTATCTCCTCCTCGCTCACGCCTTCATAAATCTTTTCTTTATATTCACATCTCGGCATATTGCCAGCCTTGATCAACTCTTCTATGTCGGCAATCAATGCATCCATTTTCTCTCTCACTTCTTTCATCACCATATTGTACTCCTCTATACTGTTCACTTCGTTTTCCTGAGGGAGCATAGATGAATATATGGGCGGGAAAAAGACATGAAACAGGATGACATTGCCGCCAATCCTGTCTGCATAGTCGAATGCAAACCTGCATGTCTTAAGCGTATAGTCAGAAAAGTCCACAGGAAGCAGTACCGTCTTGCTTTCCGGATCGATATTTTCTCCGGCATCACTCAACCATGTGCCGCTTTCGAGAATCTGCGATGCCCTTTCCAAATCTTTCTCATGTATCCTCACCTTTACGCCGTATGAGGCCATAGGCTGGATAACATTCACATTGAACAATGCGGAACTTATGCCTTCATTATTCAATACATTCTGCAATATCTGCGCTTTAGCATAGGTCAATGTAGCCAAAGTCACGAGTCTGTCATCTGCCATAACCAATCCTCCTATAAATTAAATTTAACAGAAATCCCGATTTCGCACATCACTCATAAGACCAATATGCAAAACCGGGATATAAGAATTTCAGCCCTTACAAGAATCAGACATTGACAGATTCTTCTGTCTTGTTGGACTCGGCAAGAATATCGAGAGCCTTGTCAAGTATGGTCAGGTCATCAAGCAAAACCACACCGCCTTCCGGTCCCGGCTCTATATGCAGGCCTGTAGATTGGCCTTCGTTGAAATTGGAACCTCCGAAATAATTTCTTACCGTCTCAACATCGAGTCCAAGCTCGTCTGCTATTCTGTGAATACTACCATCAGGCAACGAATCTTTGATCTTTCTAAGTTCGTTAAATGTTATAGTCTTTCCCATAATCAAAAAATTTTTAATGAATAAAAGCCAAATGAAAGACTCACCAAACGTCTCTCACTTTTGATGCCTTAAACTTATTATTTTTTTTCAAGAAAAACAATAGATGACAAAATATATTTTCCCGGTTTTTTAGTGTTTTTATGAAACTTAT
>DVIH01000079.1 GCA_018711405.1 Candidatus Avibacteroides excrementipullorum
ACCTACTCCGATGGCAACCCTCAGCCCACCGGCCTTGAGAGCGACCTCTCGGCAGCCCTCGCTGACTTCAACGCCGACAAGGCAGAGCCGCTCACACTCGGCGGCACCATAGCCGAGACCCCGACGGAGGCCGGAGTGACCGCAACTATCGAGGACTGGCGGCCGGGCAACGGCGGCGAGGATGTGGACATACATTGAGACAATAATATAAGGAATAACAATAGAAACTAAAAGAATAACAAATTATGAAAGCAACAAAAATTTATCCTGTCGCCGCATTGCTGGCTCTGAGCCTTGCGGCCTGCAACAACGAGGAAATCACCACGACCCCCGACGCCCGCGTCGCCCTGCAAGTGACCGGCGGCATCCAGACACGCGCCTATGATGCCACTTGGGAGGCTAACGACGAGATTGGTATCTTCGGCTTCACTCAGGAAGATGCTCCCGCACAGGCATACTCCAATGTACGGTACGTGACCACGGGCGGCAACGGCACATTTACTCCTGACGGCACCACTATCTATTTGCCCACAGACGGCTCGTCTTTGGACTTCGTGGTTTACTACCCGTACACAACGACCGCGATGACAGACGGAGTTTATATAGTGAACGTGACCGACCAAAGCGACCTAAGTGCTATCGACCTCATGGCGGCAAGCAAACAGACCGGCAATCGCATTGAGAATACGGTGACGTTCAACTTCGTGCACAAGCTGTCGAAAGTAATCTTCACGTTCAAACCCGGCGACGGCATGACAGATACCGAACTTGCCGGGATGACGGTGCAATTGACCAACCAGCAGACCCTCGCCACTTTCGACGTGACGCAGCCCGACGGTGAGGTTGTCGTGGGCACGAATACACCTGCCACGCTGACCTTGAACACCGCTGCCGACGGCTCTTCCTCCGAAGGCATCGTTCTGCCGAGCAGTGACTTTTCCGGCATGACGCTCCACCTTGAACTGTCAGACGGAAGCAGTTTCTTCAACTGGGATTTGAATAATTCCATTGCGGACAAATTCGAGGCGGGCAAGAAGTATGTCTATGACATCACTGTAAACCGGACCGGACTTGGAGTGACCTCCACCATCGAGGACTGGACACCCGGCAACGGCGAGAACGGTGAACAGGGAGAAGCTTTCTAAATCAATAGAAAAACGAAAAAAATCATTATCAGAGCGTTCTTTGAAAGATTTGTGTGAGGAGGAGAATGTTTTTTTGAGGGAAAAATGTATCTTTGTCCTGGTAACCAACTGACCGGGAACAATGGACATAAACCAAGAAATCAAAGATAAAATAGCCTATCTCATTGCTGTAATCAGCGAGTTCGCTTCGGCGCATTCGTTGACCAATGCTCAAGCATACCGCTATTTGGACCGTTTCAATGGGCTTGACTTTATAAACCGTTTCTATAATGTGGAGCATACCCTCCCGTTTGAGGATGTGGTGGAAGACCTCACTGCCTACTGCCATCGGAAAGGAGGGGCGTTGGTATGATTTTGTATCATGGCTCCAACGTGGAAATAGGACGGATAGATCTTTCCCTGTCCAAAGTCGGCAAAGACTTCGGATGCGGATTCTATCTTTCGGCTGACAAGGAACAGGCCCGCGAGCTGGCAGAGCGGAAAACCGAGCAGTTGGGTACGGGAGTTCCAACGCTGAATGTTTACGAATTCAATACAGACTGTCTCGGTGACAACAGTTTGCGCATACTTGAATTCCGGACTTACAGCAAGGAATGGGCCGAGTTTGTGTTGAAAAACCGGCGTAACCGTACACGCATGCAGGTGCACCCTTACGACATTGTCATCGGACCGATTGCCGATGATGCGGTAGGTTATCAGATTCGTCGTTTTGTCTCCGGATTGATTGATATGGACAAGTTTCTGGAGGAATTGAAATATATGAAAGGCCGGACAATGCAGTACTTTTTCGGTACTGAGAAAGCCATTCGTTATTTAACCAAAACAGAAGCATTATGACAAAAGAGACATTTATGATAGAGGAAATATCCAAGGACATCGTGTTGCTGCTGATGGAAGAACGGGGTATGAGTCTGGAAGAGGCTATGCGCACGCTCTATACATCAGACACCTATGACCGCCTGTCCAACCTGCGCACAGGGCTTTACACGCAAAGCACGGCGTATGTCTATGAATACCTCGAAAAAGAACTGACTACAGGAAAAATAGCCTGACCTGTCAAAATACCTTTCCTCTCCACACCTGTCTTTTAATCTACGCTCATAAAGACAAAAACTAATTTATGAGCGATATGAAACATTCTTTTATATTATTCGCCGCAGTCGCGCTGACACTGGCGGCTTGCAGCAACGACGACGAGAACCTGAACGGCGGGCCGGTGGAACTGCGCCTTTCCAGCAGTTTGGAAGTGCAGACACGTGCAGGCAATGACATACAAGGTGCGCAATTTGATGCCGATGAAGACATTGATGTGTTCATCCATGAAGACGTTGCGGCCGGTGAAACGGCGACAAGCCAATATGACCAACCATTGTTATATACCACTATGGATGCCAATGGCAACATGTCTACAAACAACCGGCAATATTTTCCCGGCAGCGGAAAAGGCGTGAACATCTATGCGTACTATCCTTCAAAAGCTGTTTCATCCATTGCCGAAGGTGCAACGGAGGATTTCACGATACAATCCGACCAAAGTACGGACGAGAATTATAAACTGAGTGACTTGATGCGGGGCGCAGCCAATAATCCGGTAGAACGCACAAGGGATGCGGTGCCTCTTGCATTTTCCCATCTTCTTACCAAAGTAACGGTAAATCTTAAACAGGGGAATGGACAACCTGACCTTGAGGGTGCAGTTGTCAAGCTGAAAGGAGTGCTTCCGACCACTACGCTCACCACATCCACAGGAAACATCTCTGAAGCCAAAGGAACTGCCACAGATATCACTGTAATGAAAGCTTCCGCAAATGATGACCGGGGAAGTGCCGTAATCATTCCTCAGACTCTGTCAGGTGAGTTCTTCGAAGTAACTTTGAAAGATGGTGGCGTGTTAAGGGCTAAAATTAATTTTCAAGAGACCATTACTTTCATGAGTGGAAAGGAATATAAATATGAAATCACAGTAAATCTGACAACCCTGGCTGTATTCAGTTCTGCTATTAATGACTGGACTGCCGAAACACCGGGTTCGGGCTTTGCAGAAATGCAATGATAGCTGCCTCCGGCATAGCGTAAGCCGGAAGATACACAAAAGGTGTAACTGTCTTTTTCGCAGGGGGCAGTGGCACAATAATAAACGGATAAAAACAATATTATGAACCGAAATACCAATGTCATGTTAAAACTATGCACGGTTTTTCTTATGGGGACCGCCGGATTTTTCGTTTCTTGCCAAAACGAGCTGAACGTTCCGGTGGAGACATTCGCCCCGCACGAGCATTCTTTGAGTTTCACCGCCACAATCGGGGTCTCTACCCGTGCATCGGTAGATAATTATTTTGAAGAGTTTGATCGTATCATGATTCAAAACGTGGACTTCTATGAAGGTGGTATGTCTCCGGAATGGGTCAATAAAGTGGGGAGGTATTCATATTCAGCAGGAGACATACAGCTTTTATTGTCTTCTTCTTATTGGTTTCGCTCAGACGAATGCAAGCTCATACGCGCCTGGCATTATGGAAACGAGCAAGATGAATGGCGGGAGTATTTGCCTACAGCCTCAACTCCTCTGCAAGTGTCTGTCACTCAAAATGAAAGAGCGGATTATATACAAAGCGATTTTATCTATGCCCGGACGACGGCAACCTATACAACAAGGGCAATCCCCCTTTCGTTCTACCATCAAGTGGCCAAGGTCGTGGTGAATGTCAGCAGCGAAGGTTTTGCCCCTGATGCGGAAATCACCGGCATCGACCTTGAAGATGTATATGTAGGCGGCGAGTTCCAAGAGCCGGCCTTGCCTGATTCACCCGACACCCCGGTATTAGGTACATGGACCACTGTCGGAGACAAGGCACAGAAGATAGCCATGTATAAGCTTGAGACACCCAATACAGCAGACTTTGAAAACAATGGAAGCGTAGAAACCGCCAAAGCCAGCTATGCGGCCATCGTTATTCCGCAAGTCGATGACTCACCGGAAAAGCTCATTACCATTCACGCCAACGTGGACGGCACAGCCCGTGAGTTCCGTTACAAACCGGAGAAACTGGACTGGAAGAGCGGCATGACGCATACCTATAACCTTACGTTGAGAGGTCCGGGATTGGTTGTTTCCTTTGAAGAAGAAAGCCTTATCTGGACAGACGGCAACAGCGGTTCCGGCTCCGTAGCCCTGCCCTGAGAAGCATCAATGCGATGAGGATTACAGGAGAATAATAAAAACAATAAGAGCGTTCTTTGACAGACCGGAAAACGGGAAACTTATCTAAGAAAAGTCCTCATATATTGTGGACTTTTCGGGATTTTGCACTAACTTTGCCCCGATGTAGCAAAGGAAGAAATGGAAATCATATTCAACGAGAGATATTTGCAAGAGATGTATCTTAGCGGACAGACGGATAAGAAGCATCGCTATCAGCCGCAGGTAGTCCGCAAATATATTCGCGTGATCGACATAATGATAGATGCGCCGGACGTACAGGGACTTTTGCGATACAATTCGTTGAACTATGAGAAGCTCAAAGGTGACAAAGCCGGGCTTTCTTCCGTCAGGGTGAATGACCAATACCGCATAGAGTTCGAAGAACAGGTGCGGGAGGGTGAAACCATTGCTAAGATATGCAACATCACAGATTTGTCGAACCACTATAAATAGATGACTTATGATTAAGATACAAGGCATCGAGCCGGACATGATAGCCAACAACCTGACTCCGGCATATCCGACACATCCCGGCGAGGTGGTGAAAGACGAGATAGAATATCGTAAAATCTCGCAACGCAAGCTGGCCGAACAAACGGGTATCCCTTATAAGGTGCTGAATGACATCTTGAACGGGCGGCGTTCCATGACCACTGCCACAGCCATGATACTGGAGGCGGCGTTGGGGGTGCCGGCCGACTCGCTGATGCGGTTGCAACTGAAATACAACATGCAGCAGGCCACCCGCGATAAATCTTTTATGGAACGGCTTGCCCAAATACGGAAGTACGCGGCATTGCTGTAAGCACCGACACGAATCGAAAGTTTCCGCCACGCTTGTTTTCCGGCCTGCCATCTGACGCTCCTGATAATGAACTAAAATTAGGAACGATATGAAAAAGAAACAGAATTTATTTGTAGGCCTCGTGGCGGCACTGCTGCTCTCCTCCTGTTCGCAGGAAGAGTTGGGAGAGCAAGGCATGGCGTTGCCCGAAGGCGAATACCCCTTGCAGATAGGCAGCGTCACGCTTACGGCGGAGGTGAGCGAACAGCCGTGGACGCGGGTTGTCGAAAGCACGGACGGGATGAGCAGCGTATGGGAAGGCGACGAACAGATAGGCGTACAGATAGGAAGCGGACAGCCGGGCATCTACACAGTGCAGGACGATGGCAGCGTAGTGGCCATCAATCCCGTCTATTGGACAAGCACCGCACCCACCTATGTCACCGCCTGGTACCCCACGAATGAGACGGTTGACCTCAGCAATCAGTCAAATGGTCTTGCCTACGTGCTGGAGGCCACTCAGGACCCTGTCACCTACGAGCAATCCGTCACCCTCAACTTCACCCACAAGTTGGCCAAGGTGCGCGTGGTGCTCAACGGCACGCAGGCAGGGCAGGTAGAGAGCGTGGAAATCTATGGCATCACTGCCTGCAACCACCTGGGAGGCTCGTTGGACTACGAAGCAAGCAATACAGGCTGGATAAAGATGAAGAAACAGACCTTCGCCGACGGCACCGAGTGCTGGGAAGCCAACGTGGTGCCAGGAGAGGTCATCAGCCAAATAAAGGTGAATAACACCGAGGCCACCCTTACCAAGCCCCTCACCCCGAAAGTGGCGGCACTCAATACGATAACCATCAACGTAGAACAAGCACCTACGGAAATAGACCTTGACGCCTACGAAGGCACAACGCTTACTGTCAGTGGCAAGACTACCATCAAGGGCAACGGACAGCAAAAGAACCTGCAAATCACCGTTGCACCTGATACGGAACTCACCCTGCAGAATGTTAACCTTAGCTACAAGGGATCAGCTCCCGTTGTCTTTAAGGGAGATGCCACACTTACATTGGAAGGCGCCAACACATTAGAAGGAGAATGTGTCGCTTGGGATTTTAATTCCGGTTCAGGCATTTATATTGAACAGGGCACGCTTACCATCAATGCCGATAATGAGAATGCATCGCTGACTATAAGCCGAAAATACAACATGAAACCTAATTCAAGCGCCGGTATGGGTATCTGTGTGCCAGAGAATGCAAGTCTCATCATCAAAAGCGGCAAGATAACCATTAATGATGTTGATTCTGAAGGAGATAGCAGCGGTGCCGGTATTGGTACAAGTGGCGAGACTTGTGGAAACATTACCATAGAAGGAGGTAACATAACGGTTGGCAAATGTTCTTGGTATACCGCCGGAATAGGAAGCCTTAACGGCGATTGCAAAGGCATCACCATCACAGGTGAAAATACGGTCGTAAATGTGTCAAAAGGGGACTATGCAAGCTGTTATATTGGTTCTGGAATTGGAACGGTAACAGGGAATATTACCATCGGCGACGGAGCCACGGTGAACGGCGTGAAGTACACCGAAACGCATACAGGAACGTTGTAATTATAAAGAGAAAAGCCGCGTATGCGGCAGTCAAGACCATCTTGTAGCACCCATACAGTATCAGTTCCGCTCTAAATCGAATCTGCAGGAACTATAGCGGCAATCTGCGTTTC
>DVIH01000080.1 GCA_018711405.1 Candidatus Avibacteroides excrementipullorum
TTATCAAACTGGTATTGAGGCACGGCAGAGAGAAATATTTGAATTTCATATTGCATTCTTACATATATCTATATAGAGAAAGGCATAAGATATTGAATGTTTCCCTCACTACGGCAGTCCCGTTCAGCGACAATGAGATAAAACAGAAAATCGCTGAGATTCTGCCCAAAGAACTGGAAAGCTACAGATTGGAACTGCACAACAATGTGGACAGCTCCATCATAGGCGGTTTCATCTTCAAATTCAATGACACGATAGTAGATGCAAGTCTCTCCGGTCAGTTGAAACAACTTGAAAAAAGATTCGGCATCAAGCAAAACAGAATCTTATAAGCACAATAAAGAGTAAATATCATGAACAAGGATAATATAAAGCCATCAGAAGTATCGGAAATCCTATTGTCTGAATTGCAGCAAATAGATATAAGCGCGAAATACGCTGAAGTGGGAACAGTGTTGCAGGTCAGCGATGGAGTAGTGCGCATTTACGGATTACAAAATGCCGAAGCTAATGAACTTTTGGAATTTGACAACGGAATAAAAGCCGTGGTCATGAACCTTGAGGAAGACAATGTAGGTGCCGTATTGCTCGGCCCCACAGACCTGATAGAAGAAGGCGACCTGATTCACAGGACCGGACACACAGCCTCAATCAACGTCAACGAAGCAATGCTGGGACGTGTAATTAATCCGCTCGGCGAACCTATAGACGGACGCGGCCCCATAGATGGAGAAAAGACAGAGATGCCTCTGGAACGAAAAGCACCGGGCGTAATCTTCCGCCAACCGGTGAACCAGCCGCTACAGACAGGTATCAAGGCCATAGATGCAATGATACCCATAGGACGTGGACAAAGAGAACTTATAATAGGCGACCGACAGACCGGAAAGACAGCCATTGCCATAGACACGATAATAAACCAGCGGCATAATTATGAAAACGGCGACCCTGTGTATTGCATCTATGTGGCAATAGGACAGAAAGCATCAAGCATAGCCATGCTCGTTGAGACATTGCGCAAATACGGAGCTATGGACTATACCGTAGTCGTAGCAGCTCCGGCATCAGATCCGGCAGCAATGCAATATTTCGCACCGTTTGCAGGAGCAGCCATAGGCGAATATTTCCGCGACAGCGGACGACATGCGCTTGTGGTATACGATGATTTGTCAAAACAAGCGGTAGCCTACCGAGAAGTATCGTTGGTATTGCGCCGTCCTTCGGGAAGAGAAGCTTATCCCGGAGATATATTCTACCTCCATTCCAGACTGTTGGAACGTGCAGCAAAAGTCATCGACCAGCAGGAAATAGCCGAACAGATGAACGACTTACCGGATTCGATGAAAGGCAAAGTACGCGGCGGAGGTTCGCTCACAGCGCTACCCATCATCGAGACACAGGCAGGAGACGTATCGGCATATATCCCGACCAATGTAATATCCATTACCGACGGACAGATATTCCTCGACACCAACCTCTTCAATCAGGGTAACCGCCCTGCCATAGACGTAGGTATATCCGTATCGCGTGTAGGTGGAAATGCCCAGATAAAGGCAATGAAAAAAGTAGCCGGAACATTGAAAATAGACCAGGCACAATATCGCGAACTTGAAGCATTCTCCAAATTCAGCAGCGACATGGATCCCGTGACAGCTCAAATCCTTGACAAAGGTAGGAAAAACACACGCTTGTTGGTACAGAAACAATATTCACCCATAGCAGTGGAAGAGCAAATTGCCGTCTTATATTGCGGCACGCACGGACTCATGCACGACATCCCGCTGGAGAAAGTTGCAGATTTCGAAAAAGAAATCATCCGTGAATTGAAGACCACCACCGCTCTTGAAACTTTAAGAAAAGGAACAATAGACGATGAAACCGGTGCAATGATAGAAGCAGCCGCAAAACGTGTTGTTTCAATTTTGAATTCATAAAGCATTATGACAGCTCTAAAAGAAATAAAAAACCGCATAATTTCAGTCAGAAGCACGCTGAAGATAACGTCAGCGATGAAGATGGTGGCATCCGCAAAATTGCACAGGGTGCAGGCCGTTGCCACATCGCTCGGCGAATACGAACGCAGGCTATCGGAAATTGCAGCGGTTTTAAGTTCCGATTCCGATATTGAAACGGCATCGCCTTTATTCTGCCGTCACGAAAAAGAAGAAAAGGCGACAATCGTGGCTTTTTCTTCAAACAGCTCGCTATGCGGAGGATTCAACACCAATGCCTACCGTGCCTTGACCAAAGAAATAGAGCAACTGCACGATGAAGGATTCAAGCAGATTCAGGTCATACCCATAGGAGCAAAAATAGCACAGTCGGCTATAAAAGGAGGATATGATGTCGATAACAGTTTCAATACGCTGACAGAAAAATCCACCTACAATGAAATAGCAAAACTGGCCAACTATCTGATAGAAGAATACATTGCAGGACACACGGACAAGATAATTTTTATCTACAATCATTTTTATTCTATCGGACACCAGGCTCCGGTGAATGAAGTCTACCTGCCGATGACAACAGTAAAAAGCGATGGAGACAATGGCATATTGCCCGACTACATCTTCGAGCCGGATGCTAAAACGCTTATAGCGGAACTCATCCCGTACAAATTGCGCACACAGTTGTATTCGGTATGGCTTGACAGTACAACGGCAGAACATGCCGCCCGCACAGTAGCCATGCAAACGGCTACGGACAATGCAAAAAAACTGCTGGATGAACTTTCTCTAACCTACAACAAACGTCGCCAGCAGGCCATCACAGACGAACTCGCGGATATTAATTCAAATGACTGATAAAAAACTCCTCCGCCGCAGATTATCAAATACCGGGCGGAGGAATTTTTTTATCAAGACTTTTAGGCCAACAGGAAAATCATGCTCAATCATGATAATACACCCTTTTGACCCTCTGAGAGACATTGGTCAGTATTTCATAAGGGATAGTGCCGAGTATATCAGACAAAACCGTAACCGGAAGTTCATTTCCGAATATTTCTACGCTGTCCCCTTCCCTGCAATCTATGCCGGTGACATCTATCATTGAAACATCCATACATATATTGCCTACATAATGGGCTTTCCTACCGTTCACCAGACAATATCCGTTGCCATTACCCAGTTTTCGGTTCAGACCGTCGGCATAGCCTATCGGAATCGCAGCTATTTTCGAATCGCGAGATAAAACACCTTTACAACCATAGCCCACTGTCTCTCCTGCTGCAAGCGTTTTCACTTGAAGTATCCTTGTCTTCAAGACACTGACATTGTTCAATATGGAATTGTCCACCGGATCAATGCCATACAGACCTATGCCGAGACGCACCATCTCAAAATGTGAATGCCTGCGGCGTTCTATGCCTGCCGTATTGCATAAATGTCTTATTATCTTATGGTCGTATGCTTTTTGCAATTCTGCTGAAGCCGCAATGAAACGCTTTTCCTGAAGCCGCGAAAAGTCATCGAACATCCGGTCATCGCTGCACGCGAAATGAGAAAAGACCGAACGCGGCAATAATGCCGACTGAGATTTCAAGCGTGCAACAAGAGCCGGAACCTCATCGGGCATGAATCCGAGCCGATGCATGCCGGTATCGATCTTTATATGAACGGGATAATCGGTAATACCTTCGCGCTCAGCTTCGCGGACGAGAGAGTCAAGAAGCGGAAAACTGTAAACTTCCGGCTCCAACTTATTATCAAACATCTTCTTGAATGAAGACAGTTCCGGATCCATTATCATTATAGGACAAGTGATGCCGGCCTTGCGGAGATCCGCCCCCTCATCGGCCACAGCCACAGACAGATAATCCACACATCTGTCTTGCAATGTCTTTGCCACCTCATAAGCCCCATAGCCATAAGCAGAAGCCTTGACCATGCATGCCACTTTGGTACCTTTGTCGAGCATAGCGCGATAATGGTTGAGATTGGCAACTATGGCGTCAAGGTTTATTTCCAATATAGTCTCGTGCACCTTGCACTCAAGCCTGTCAGCCAAATCCTCGAAATGGAACTTCCGCGCACCTTTTATCAGGACTATGTTGTCTGACAAACTGTTGAAGACAGCATCGGAAAGCAACTGCTCTGTAGTCTCAAAATAATATTGTTCGCCTTTGAAATAATTTCTCACCTCAGAGACTTCCTGCCCTACCCCGATAAACACATTCACATTTTTACCTTCGAGAAATCTCCCGACTTTCTTATATAAGATTTTCTTCACATAGCCGCTTTCCAGCATATCAGACAATATCACCACTTTCTTCTGATTGCCGCCCACCGAGCGCCTGTCGATAAAATCGAGCGCGATATTCAAAGATACCAAATCGGAATTATAACTGTCATTGACTATGGTGCACCCTCTGATGCCTTCTTTTACCTCAAGACGCATGGCCACAGGCTCAAGGGCAGCCATACGCTCTTTTATTTCTTCCGGAGGCAACATCAGATAAAGGCATACGGCAAGGCAATTCAAAGAATTGTTTATAGATGCATCGTCCACAAACGGGATTTCATAGTCTTTTTCAAAGCCAAGATACACATATTTTATACGAGTGCAATCTTTCTGCTTGTCTATGTCTTTTATGTAAAGAGGTTTTTCCTTATTCACCCTTGACCAGGCTATCTCCCTCACGGCCAACATGGACCGAGACACACAGTCGCATATCACCTCATCATCACCATCGTAGATTATCACATCGCTGTTTTTGAAAAGCGACAATTTTTCCATGCATTTGTCTTGCACCGACTGGAAATTTTCCTGATGAGCCACGCCTATATTGGTCAGCACTCCTATGGTAGGCGATATGATATTGCGCAACCTGTCCATTTCTCCGGGTTCCGATATGCCTGCCTCAAAAATGCCTATGCCTGTATCTTCTTTCAACTGCCACACAGACAGCGGCACCCCTATCTGCGAATTGTAGCTGCGCGGAGAACGTGTGACAGCATAAGTCTTGCCCAACAACTGATAAAGCCACTCTTTCACAATAGTCTTGCCATTGCTACCGGTAATGCCTATCACCGGCAGTGAAGGAAAACGCTTGCGATGCTGTTCCGCCAACTTCTGCAAAGCCAGCACACTGTCTTTAACTATCAAAAAATTTGCTTTAGGGCATTTACCGGCAAGTGCCAGAGCCGATTCTTCAACGACAAAATTATAAACTCCTTTCTCATACAGTTCCACGATGTATTTATGCCCGTCGTTGCGCGATGTCCTTATGGCAAAAAACAATGTGGTTTCAGGGAATGACAGAGACCTGCTGTCAGTGAGGAGCCAGTTAATCACAGCTTTTCTCTTTCCTATGCGGTTGGCAGAGACCAATTGCGTGATTTCATCTATAGTATATTGCATGTTTATTCCTGTCTTCTAAAAAGCGCACAAAAATACATGATTCAGACGTAAAATGATATCGTCCTCTTATGTTTTTAATTTCTTTATACAAAAGGAAATTAAAAAAGCGCATTATCACTAATACGCTTTTTCCATGGAAAGTTATATAATCAAGTTTTAATGTTTAGGTTTCATATCCAGTTTTATAGGTTTGATCATGTTCTCAGGTTTCAAGATGGTATCCAAGTCTTCCTTGTCGAGGATATCTTCTTCCAAAACGAGATCATACACACCTTTGCCGGTAGCCATTGCCTTTTTCGCAATCTTGGTTGAGTTCTTATAGCCTATTACCGGGTTAAGGGCTGTCACGATACCTATACTGTTGTGTACGTAAGACATACATTTGTCCGCATTTGCGGTAATGCCGTCTATGCAATACATTCTCAACGTGTCGAATCCGTTCATCAACAGTTCTGCCGATTCGAAGCAGCACTGCGCCATGACCGGCTCCATTGCATTCAATTCCATCTGAGCCGCTTCTCCGCTCATTGTCACACACAGGTCGTTTCCTATCACCTTGTAACAAATCTGGTTCATCACTTCAGGGATGACAGGATTTACTTTTCCTGGCATTATGGACGATCCGGGCTGACGTGCAGGCAGATTCAATTCGCCAAGTCCGCATCTCGGACCGGAAGCCAGCAGACGGAGGTCATTACATATCTTATTCATCTTAACCGCTACACGTTTCATAGCCTGAGAATAGCCTACGAGACATGAAGTATCTGATGTTGCGCCTACCAAATCATCTGAAAGCACCACATTGAATCCGGTTATCTTACCCAATGCCGCTACGCATTTTTCAGCATATCCCGGTTCTGCACAGATACCCGTACCTATAGCGGTGGCTCCCATATTCACTGTCAAGAACTCTTCGGCTGCAAAGTTAAGATTTTTTATTTCATTACGCAAGATACTTGCAAAACCATTGAAAGTTTGTCCCAAAGTCATAGGCACTGCATCTTCCAACTGTGTACGCCCCATTTTGATGATATTCTCAAATTCCTTTGCTTTTTTCTCAAAAGAAGCTATCAGTGTCTTCAGATGTTCCACCAAGTTAAGATGCGTGTAATACATTCCGAAATGTATCGCAGTGGGATAGGCATCATTGGTAGACTGTGCGCAATTCACATGGTCGTTGGGCGAGCAATGTTTGTAGTCGCCGCGTTCGTAACCCATTATTTCGAGTGCGCGGTTGGCTATCACCTCATTAGCATTCATGTTGGTGGTGGTTCCTGCACCGCCTTGTATCATATCCACCGGGAACTGTTCATGATGCTTCCCGTCAAGGATTTCTCTGCAAGCCTGAGATATGGCGGAAAACAATTCGTCAGACAACAAGCCCAACTCATGGTTTGCCATTGCAGCTCCCAGTTTGGTTATGGCAAGTCCGTTGATGAACAACGGATATTCGTTCAAATGAAATTTGCTTATCTTAAAGTTTTCAACTCCTCTCAAAGTCTGAACACCATACAACGCATCATAAGGCACATTCACCTCACCAATGAGATCGCTTTCGACACGTGTTTTTGTATTTTCCATAATTGTATCTTTTAAGTCCTTTGTTGTGTCGGCAAATTTAGCAACTATTATTTTGATAGCAAAATATTCGTGCACCAATATTTTTCAATTAACTGTTTTTACGACTTCAGCGTAAACCATGATATTTCCGTATCATTTTGTCACATTTCATATAAAAGGCACAAGCACAAAGGATGAAGATGCGAAAGTAATCTTAACAGGAAACAGCAAAGGGCATCTTACAAAAAAACTAAAAAATAGATTATTAATACAAAAATAGGGCAGACAAAGGCTTTTCTCAGGAAAAAACAATATCTTTGCAGTCAAGATGCGAACATAACTCAGTTGGTAGAGCGCAACCTTCCCAAGGTTGAAGTCGCGGGTTCGAGTCCCGTTGTTCGCTCATCAATGAAAGGGACTGTGTCAAAATTTTGGCGCAGCCCCTTTAGTCTTTTATGACAAACCGCCTTTTTCTTGCATCAGTCTCCAGCTTAGGATATGCGCCATCTCTGACGGTCATCAGCCCGGTAACGACAAAAGACCGACCCGGTCTTTCATCGTTACCGGGTCGGTCTTTCTCATGCTTCCTGCTATTATTGTTGCATCCTGTGCTTCGCCTTACTTGGCTATCAGCACATCTCCCGTCATCTCCGCCGGGATTTCCAGGCCCATTACGGTCAATATGGACGGAGCCACATCAGCCAGACGTCCGTCTTTCACTGCCGCGTCTTTATCATCACTCACATACACGAAAGGCACCGGATTCAGCGAATGCGCTGTGTTGGGAGTGCCGTCAGCATTCAGTGCATGGTCGGCATTGCCGTGATCGGCTATTATTATCGTCTCATATCCCTGAGCCTTTGCCGCCTCTACCACATCTTTCAGGCAGGCATCTACCGCCACCACAGCTTTCTCTATGGCCTCATACACTCCGGTATGACCCACCATGTCGCCGTTGGCGAAATTCACCACTATGAAGTCATATTCATTGCGGTTTATCTGCTCCACGAGTTTGTCTTTCACTTCAAACGCGCTCATTTCCGGCTTCAGGTCATAGGTCTTCACTTTCGGAGAAGGCACCAGTATCCTGTCTTCGCCTTCGTAGGGAGCTTCGCGTCCGCCATTGAAGAAGAAAGTCACATGGGCATATTTCTCCGTCTCGGCTATATGAAGCTGTTTCAAACCTTTTGACGAGAGGTATTCACCCAATGTGTTTTCCACATTTTCCTTGTCGAACAATATGTGTACACCTTTGAACGATGCATCATAGGGAGTCATGCAATAATACTGCAATCCCGGCACGGTATGCATTCCGGCTTCCGGCATATCCTGCTGCGTGAGGACTATGGTAAGTTCTTTCGCACGGTCGTTGCGGTAATTGAAGAATATCACCACATCGCCTTCCTTTATCCTGCCATCGCAAGTCGTGTTTACTATAGGTTTGATAAACTCATCGGTCACATCGTTGTCATAAGACTCCTGCATGGCTGCCACCATATTGTCCGATTTCTTTCCGATGCCGTTCACCAGCATGTCATAAGCCTCTTTTATCCTCTCCCAACGTTTGTCCCTGTCCATAGCATAAAAACGTCCGACGATGGAAGCTATCTTGCCGGCTGAAGCCTTGCAATGTTCTTCGAGCTGCTCGATGAAGCCCTTGCCGCTTCTCGGATCGGTGTCACGTCCGTCCATGAAACAGTGGATGAAAGTGTTTTCTATGCCGTATTCTTTGGCAATGTCACACAGCTTGAACAGATGTGTCAGCGAACTGTGCACTCCGCCGTTGGAAGTAAGTCCCATGAGATGTACGCTCTTGCCTTGCTCTTTGGCATAGCTGAAAGCCGACACTATCTCGCGGTTCTTCAATATGCTGTTGTCGGCACATGCGCGGTTGATCTTCACCAAGTCCTGATAAACTATTCTTCCTGCTCCTATGTTAAGGTGTCCCACTTCCGAGTTACCCATCTGTCCGTCGGGCAGTCCCACATCTTCTCCGCAAGCCTGCAACCGGGAGTTAGGATATGTTTTCAACAGGTAATCCCAATAGGGAGTGGCAGTTTCAAATATGACATCATCTTTTTTATGGTCTCCGATTCCCCAACCATCGAGAATCACCAAAAGCGCTTTTTTATTCATAATTGCATTGTGTGTTTTAGTTTTTCATTTCAATTTGCAAAGAT
>DVIH01000081.1 GCA_018711405.1 Candidatus Avibacteroides excrementipullorum
CCACATACGCCAACATATACATACGCAACTTCATCGACAACGACCCGATGCCGAGCATCGAACAGGAATATCAGCTGATGTCTCAATATGCCAAGATGATTCCGGTGGAAGCTATCAACCAACTCATCCCAACACTTCTGACAGACAGCAACGTGGTTGTCTCGATAATGGGTCCCGACAAAGCCGGCCTGACATATCCGACAAAAGATGAGATGAGAAAAGTATATGACGCAGTAGAGAAAGAAGAACTTACTCCGTATGTGGACAACACTACCAACGAGCCGCTCATCAAAGACATTGATGCCATCAAACCGGGCACAGTGGCAAAGAAAGAAGCCGGAGCATTCGGCAGCACAGTCTACACGCTGTCTAACGGTGCAAGAGTGATAATAAAAAAGACAGACTTGAAAGACAACGAAATCCTCATGAGAGCATACAGTCAAGGCGGACAGTCGTTGCTCGATGTGAAAGACTTCATGAACTACAGCAGCATGATAGACCTGATAGAGCTGGGCGGACTGGGCAACTTCAGCGTCATGGACTTGCAAAAAGCACTTGCAGGCAAGCAGGTAAGCATCATGCCGTTCATCGGGCAGGGTACTGAAGGCCTCGGCGGACATAGCACTCCAAAAGACTTCGAGACATTGCTCCAGCTTAACTACCTCTACTTCACCGCACCGAGAAAAGATGTCGAAGCAGTGAAAGCCGGACTGGAAAGAATGAAAGCATCTCTCAAAAATGCTGACGCAGACCCGTCATCGGCATTCAGCGACACACTGATGAAAGTGATGTACAACAACCCGCGTGCACAGAGAATCAAAGCCGACATGATAGACCTAATAGATTATGACAGAACGATGGAACTGTACAAACAACGTTTTAACAATATCGGCGACTTCACATACATCTTCGTGGGCAACATAGATGAAGCAACAGCACTCCCGCTGATAGAAAAATACATCGGTTCGCTGCCATCTTCAGACACAAAGGAGAAATATAATGTGAAAAACATGTATTCCATCCAGGACGGCGTAGTGAAGAGCAGATTCACAAAACAGATGGAAAGCAAGAAAGCAACCGTACTCCAGGTGTACAGTACGGAAGACGTGAAATACACTCCGAAAGACAACATGATAGCAGACCTCATCGGACAGCTGCTCGACTACAGATATACTGAAGAAATCAGGGAAAACAGCGGAGCCGCATACAGCGTAGGCGTATACGGAGGCATCTCAGCACTGCCCGAACCGGAAGCTATGCTCCAGATCTATTTCGACACCGACCCGGAAAGAATAGACGAAGTAATGAGCATAGTAAATGACGAGATAAACAAACTGGTGAAAGACGGTCCTATAGAAGCCGACATTGAAAAAGCCAAAGAATACATGGAAAAACAATACGGCGAGGACATCAAGAACAACAACCACTGGTTGGCAGCCCTATACGATGAAGATTTCTTGGGATATGACGATGACACCAACTACATCGAAACCCTGAGAAGCATCAAGGCTTCCGAAATACAGAAACTGGCAAAGAAACTCTTGTCGGGCAAGAATATGAAAGAGGTCATCATGGTAGGAGAAGAAGCAGCCAAATAAAAGCCGGTAACGGCACAGCAATATCAAGCCCCTGCGCGACATTAAGCTCACGCAGGGGCTTTTTCTCATGCTCCGCATTCACATATCGGTACAGAGCAAAAAAACAGCCGAGACCAACAATCGAGTCAGTCCCGGCTTTGACATGATATAACGCCTATGCCCTACGATTACCCGCAATAGAAATATTTGTTGACGAGAGCCATAATCTTCTCTTCATCATTGTTCAGTTCCTGACGGAGGTTTGCATCCTTGAAAGCCGCCAGCCTGTCGGCAAGACCGTCTATCAGGCGCGGAGAGAACACACCGTACTGCTCGTAAATGCTCCTTTGATCAAGCAGGCGTTTTGCAGATTCCTCGCAAGAAGCAGGCAACTGGCTGAGACGCTCAAGCACAGCCTTGTTCTTGTCATCGAATATATTGACATCCACATAGCGGTCGCGCGCATACTGCAATCCGTTTTCCATTTCAAAACCGTGACGGGCTGCCACAGTCAGTCCCGCAAGCAGGAGGTAAATATCGGCCGAACCGTCAGGACAGCGGAACTCTACCGTCTGCTTCAATGTCACATCAAGGTTGGACGGAGACTCCAGCGGATTGACATCGCAGACCATCTTGTTGGCTCCTGCACTCCAGCCGAGCGGCACACGCACAAGCACCGAACGGTTTCTGTCGCCCCAGCAGATGTTGGTAGGAGCTTCCTGATGAGGAACGAGACGGAAATAGGAAGTAGGATTGGTATTGCCGAATGCTGTCAGCGAAGAAGCCAGGCACAGATATCCGGCAATGGCTTTCAATGCATTGTCAGACAATTCGCCTCCGTCTTTCACCATTGCATTCTTTCCGTCTTTCATCAGGCGGGTATGGATATGCAGACCGCTTCCGGCCTTGCCCACTGTTATCTTGGGAGCGAATGTCACATCCACTCCATACTGGTAAGCCAACGTGCGGATAATCCATTTTGCCACAAGCAGCTGGTCGGCTGCGTCTTCTATATCGGTGGGCAGGAACTCTATTTCGTTCTGCTCGTACATCAAGTCATCTTTTGTGAAGTTGCCCACTTCCGAATGGCCGTATTTGATCAGGCCGCCTGCTTCTGCTATGTATTTCATGGCAGTGGCACGCAGTTCCGCACCTTTGTTGAAAGGAGTGGACTCATGATATCCTCTCTGGTCATCGGCAAGGAAAAGGCTTTCTTTCGGAGTCACCACATAGTATTCCAACTCGCCCATGACGTGAAAGTTAAGTCCTGTCACACGTTTCAGCTCGTTGTGCGCCTTTCTCAATGTGTACTCAGGAGACATTTCGAGCGGCGTGCCGTCTTTGGTGTAATAGCTGCAAAGGATGTCAATGGCAGGAATCTCGCTGAACGGATTGAGGAAAGCCGTCCTGTATCTAGGCACCACATAAAGGTCGCTTGAGCCGGCTTCGATGTAAGGGAACAGGCTCGAACCGTCCACACGCTCTCCGCATGTCAATATGCTGTCCAGATAGTCCTCGTCATTGATTATGAAATTCAAGGTTTTCAGACGACCATCGGCACCTGCATAACGGAGATTTATCATCTCGATATTGTTCTCCTTCACATACCTCACTATGTCGGCCTTTGTAAATTCGTGCTTGGGTTTTCCGAGAAAACGCACAAGCGGATTAGGATTCAAATTAGTGTTCATAGTATTTGCAAATTTAAATTGTTCGTTTGGGGCAAAGATAGTAAAAAGAACACATGAGCTACACAAAACGTAAGCAAATAGTTCCGATTATAACAATTATTAATGAGTTTATAGTGCAAAAACCGCGCAGCTCAGGTTTTCACACTTACACTTTGTAAAGGAAATGAAACACAGAGCAACCGGAGTCAGACAGTGATGACACGGTCGCCGAGCTTTTTGGCCAGTATCTTCTGCACCTCTTTCAGCTCCTTGAACCTGTTCATCAGGTTCAGGCACTTTTCAGGGTCGGCGCACACGTCTTCCCGCTTCAAAGCGCTTTCTATGTTTTTAAGTTCATCTTCCACCACGCAGTTCTTGAAGTCGGTGACAAGTTGCGGGACTATCTCATACAACCGTTCTTCTTCGGAGAACACTTTCTGGAATCTGGCATGGTACTTGCTCAACACATAGCGGTCGGTCATGAGCAATGCCGCCTCGCGCGATACCGCCTCGTCGGAATGTGTCATGAAAAAACGCCTACAGTCCCAGTCATCATCACGGTAATGGGCTATGGCATTGTCATATATCGCCTTATAGAGCGGAGTGCGGAACTGCAAGTTGTCTTCCTCCATCTCCAACCTTATGAAATCCATTACGCCGAGAGGTATGTTGTCTCCACCGTTTTCATCTTTCACATAGCACATCACCCTGTTGCCATATCTCACTATGATTTGCGCGATGAGCCTCTCTATGTCCTTGAACCGGTCTTCCTTGCCTGCGTCCTCCGTCGTTATATCATTCTCCCTCTGCCCGTCCCGAGCATCCGCACGGCCATCGTTTTTGTCATCATGCGCGCCGGCCTTGTCTTTCTCGGCCAGAAGTTTCGCAATCTCTTTGTTAAGCAGACGTTCGTCCACGTTCAGCAGTTTGCCGCACTCATTGGCATAGACGCTTCTCAATATGGCATCGGGGATGACAGAGATGCTCTTTACTATGCTTGCTATCAGTTCCGCCCTTTTCACAGGGTCTTCACCGGCATCCCTGCTCAGTATCTTTACTTTGAAATGTATGAAATCGGTCTCGTTTTCCTTTATGAACGACTGGAATTCAGACGAGCTGCGCGAACCTGCAAAGGAATCGGGGTCCTCACCGTCGGGCAACAGCACCACCTTTATGTTCATGCCTTCTTCCAGCAACATGTCAATGCCGCGCAACGATGCCTTTATGCCGGCAAAGTCGCCATCGTAAATGACTGTTATGTTGCCGGTGAAGCGGTGTATCAGCCTTATCTGTCCCGGCGTGAGCGATGTGCCCGACGAAGCCACCACATTTTCCACTCCCGCCTGGTGCATCTGTATCACATCGGTGTATCCCTCCACGAGGAAACATTTGTCCTGACGCACTATGGCCTGCTTTGCCAGATAGATGCCATAAAGTTCGTTGCTCTTGTGATATATCTCCGACTCCGGCGAGTTGAGATATTTTGCCGTCTTGGCATCGGCATTCATTATCCTGCCGCCGAAAGCGACAATCTTGCCCGATGTGTTGTGCACCGGAAATATGACGCGCCCGCGAAAACGGTCTATCAAGCCATCGCGCCCCTCACGCTCTATGCAAAGGCCGGTCTTGACCAGAAATTCCTTTTTATATCCTTTCGCCAACGCTTCATCGGCCAGCGCCGACCACTCGTCGGGCGAATAGCCCAACTGAAATTTCCTTATGATATCATCTCTGAAACCGCGCTTGCGGAAATAGGGCAAGCCGAGAGCTTTCCCGTCGGGATGCTCATGAAGCGTGCGCACGAAGAAGTCTTTTGCAAACTCATTGACCACGAACAGGCTTTCCCTTTCGTTTCGGGCAAGCATCTGCTCGGGCGTAAGTTCTTTCTCTTTTATTTCAATCCGATATCTCCTGGCAAGTTCCCTCAAAGCGTCATAATAGGAGACATGCTCATATTCCATGATGAAATGCACGGCATTGCCGCCTTTGCCGCAGCCGAAACATTTGAACATGCCTTTGGCGGGAGACACCACAAACGATGGTGTCTTCTCATTATGGAAAGGGCACAGCCCTATGTAGTTGACGCCGCGTTTGTGCAACGCCACCTGTTCGGAGACGACATCATAAATGTCGGCCACATCCAATATCTTAGCTATGGTAGCCTGGTCTATCATCCGTACGGTATATCAAATCACTTGCAAAGATAAAAGTAGTATTCTGAAAATACAATCCGGAGCGGCCTTTTATGCACTCGGCACACCCGTTGCGGAAGTCCGCCCGGGATCGGCTCGGTCTTGCCCGATGATCGGCTCGATCATTGCCCGGGATGTACGCCATCTTCGCCCGGGATCAGCTCGGTCTTTTCCGCCTGCCGCAAACAGCTGTCTGTCAATAGAGGTCAACCACCGTTATGCCTGCCCCGCCGAACTGCACGTGTTCGTCGCGATAGTTTTTCACGCCCGGCACCGTTTCGAGATATTGCCTTATGAGCGTGCGCAATATGCCGTTGCCCGTGCCATGCAATATGCGCACACGGTCCATGCCCACCTGTATGGCATCGTCGATGAAATAGGTCACAGCCTGCACGGCTTCATCGCCGCGCATACCCCTGACGTCTATGTCCTGCTTGAATGCCAGCTTCTTCTCGTAAATATGGTCTTGCGTCTGCAAAGACACCGCACTCACCCGGCTGTCTGCTTTCTTTGGCGCGGCGGCAGGCTCTATCCTGTCTTTCTTGAGCGTCATAACCATAGCACCGAAAGCCGCCTTTACGTTGGTGCCGCTTATCTCCATGATCTGCCCCACCGATGACTGTCCTTTCACTCTCACGAAATCTCCCGCCTTGAGCTCTATTTCCTTAGGTCTGTCGGCAATCTTTGCCGCATCCGGTTTCGCCTTTTCTTTCTTGCGCCTTTGCTGCTTTTCCCGCAACCGTTCCATTTTAGCCTTTATACGCTCCTCCTCATCATTGTTTTCATTCTCGATGGCTGCTTTCAGCTCGGTCAGCTCCTTGCGCAGTTCCTTTGTCTTTTCTTTTTCGGCCTGCGCTTCTTTGATTTCCCTTATGGTGTTTTCTATCGCCGCATTCGAATCGGATATGAGTTTCAGAGCTTCGTCTTTGGCTTTGAGCAAAATGTCTTTCCTCTCCGATTTCAGTTCTTCAAAGGCTTTCTCGTAGGCCGCAATGGTACTCTCCAGAGCTTTTTCTTTCTGACGGATATTCTGACGTTTGTTTTCCCAATAGCGTTTGTCGCGCACTATGTCTTGCAGATATTTGTCTGAATTTATATAGTCGCTGCCCACCATGTCGGACGCATCTTTGATGACATCCTCAGGCAATCCTATCTTACGGGCTATCTCTACGGCAAACGAGCTGCCCGGATTCCCTATCTGCAACTGAAACAATGCCTGCATCTTCTGACGGTCGTAGAGCATGGCTCCGTTGACCACTCCCTCATGACTGTCGGCAAAATGCTTGAGGTTCTGATAGTGCGTGGTTATCACACCGCAAGCTCCCGCCGCGTTGAAACGCTGCAACAGAGCTTCGGCTATGGCTCCTCCTATCTGCGGCTCGGTGCCGCTGCCGAACTCATCGATGAGCAACAGGCTCTTGGCATTGCACTTCTTAAGCATGATTTTCATGTTGAGCAAGTGGGAAGAATAGGTACTAAGGTCGTTTTCTATGGACTGCTCATCGCCTATATCTATGAATATGTCATCAAACAGGCCTACCACGCTGCTCTCATCCATGCACACCGGCATGCCGCACTGATACATGTATTGCAGCAATCCCACAGTCTTGAGACAAACAGATTTTCCTCCGGCATTAGGACCGGAAATCAACAGAATCCTCTGCCTGCCGTTCAGCCGTATATCCAGAGGCACTACTTTCTTGCCATGCTTCTCCAACGAAAGTTTCAGCAACGGATGCACAGCATTGCTCCAGTCTACGATCTGCGATGAAGACATGTCGGGCTTCACTGCTCCCACCTGAATACTGAACAATGCTTTTGCCCTGATGAAGTCTATTTCGCCCAAGAAATCATAGGAAATCATCATGGCGTCAGCCTGCGGACGCAGATAATCGGCAAAATCGGTCAATATCCTGATAATTTCTCTTTTCTCTTCACTTTCGAGTTCACGTATCCTGTTGTTGGCTTCCACGATTTCCGCCGGCTCAATAAAAACAGTCTTCCCGCTGGCCGATTCGTCATGCACTATGCCTTTTATCCTCCTTTTCAAAGCAGGAGCTACCGGGATTACAAGACGGCCGTCGCGCATGGTCGGCACCACATCCTTGTCCACATATCCGTCATTCTGCGCCGCACGGATTATGCCGTACAGATTCTTCGATATGCCCGACATGACCGAAGACAATTCCATCCTTATTTCACGCAGGCGGGCTGAAGCATTGTCTTTTACTTTCCCAAACTTGTCTATAATCGCATCTATCCTCTTCACCACATCAGGAAACAGCACCACATCGGCCGCCAGTCTCTTCAAAGCAGGATAACGCTCTCCGTCATCTTCACCGCCGAAAAAAGAGGCAATGTCGGCCACAGTCTGCAAGGATCTCCGCAAATCGAAGATTTCCTGCTCGCTCATCCATGTGCCCTCTATCCTTATCTTTTTGAGCGACTGACGCATGTCATAGAAATGATTGACCGGGAAATCGGCCTCAGATGACATTATAGACATCAGTTCTACAGTCATGTCTATCTCATTTTCTATGACGTGCAAAGAAGTGGCAAACGACATGCCTGCCACTCTCTCGCGTCCCAAATCGGATAAACATTTGCCTTTCAATAAGGCTCTTATATTGTCAAACCCTATTTTCTCTTCAAAATTCTGTGGATAAATCATGTTCTTTCAGAATAATATAACACATGCACAACGGCAAAATATATAAAATCCGTCCGCAAAAGTACACAAAAAAATAAATCTATCCCCCTTGCGCACAGGCATAAAAAAAGTCTCCGCCTTCCACAGGGAAAACGGAGACAAGGAATCAAAATTCCAATTCTAAAAAATGGCAGCTGCCTACTCTCCCACTTTGGTGCGTAGTACCATCGGCGGTGCCGGACTTAACTGCTCTGTTCGGAATGGGAAGAGGTGGAACACCGGCCCTGAAACTGCCTCAAATATCGTAACCACA
>DVIH01000082.1 GCA_018711405.1 Candidatus Avibacteroides excrementipullorum
AAAAATAAGGGAATGTTCCCGTTTGTGTTGATAATTGAAATCGTTTCGCCGTATTTTGTTTCAAATGTTGATGTTTTTGTATGTCTGTGATAACAATGCCGCGTAAATAATTTGATTAATAAAGATATTTATTAATATTTTATCGGCTGTATTTGTTGTGTGAGAACTTTTTTATATATACTTTTACAGCAGGTAAGAAAAGTAATTACTCATAAAAGTTATATAGTTAAGATTTAGATTCCCAGCCGAATTGTTCGAGAGAATAGTTCGGTCTTTTTTTTACCTGCTTTCTTTTTCTGTTTCCGTGCGAAGAAATGCATTTGATATCTTTTCGTATCTTTGCTCCTAAACTAATCAAATCATGTTCAGATGAAAAGAAGCTTACTTGTTGCAATAGTGTTGTCGGCATTCATGTTTGCTCTGCCGGCCGATGTCTTTTCTCAGGTTTTGAAAGGACACATATATGATGCAAAGACTAAGGAACCTCTTGTGGGAGCAGCTGTCTCGTATGTCAGCGACGGCAATCGCGGTACGGTGTCGGATGTGAACGGCGCATACGAGCTGCCTGTGCCGGAAGGCAAGGTGAGAGTGACGTATTCTTATTTGGGGTATAATGACCGTGAATTGGTCGTGGCTGTGCGCGGCGGCGAGGTGAGAGTAGCAGACGTGTATCTGACGGAAAGCACGGAGATGCTCGAAGAGGTGGTGGTCAGCGTGGGACGCTTCGAGCAGAAGCTCAGCGATGTCACAGTGTCTATGGAGGTGCTTGGCGCAGACGACATAGCGAAGCAGAGTCCTGCCGACATCACCGCATCGCTCAGGAATGTGCCGGGCATAGATGTGGTAGACAAGCAGCCGAGCATACGCGGCGGGAGCGGTTGGACATACGGAGTGGGGGCGAGATGCCAGGTGTTGGTAGACGGCATGAGTGCGCTCAACCCGCAGAACGGCGCGATAAACTGGAATACGGTGCCGGTCTACAACGTAGACCAGATAGAGGTGATAAAAGGCGCTTCAAGCGTGCTTTACGGCTCATCCGCGCTGAACGGCATAATAAACGTGCGAACGGCCAGGCCCGGACTTTCGCCCGAGACTCATTTCAGCACCTATCTGGGCATCTATGGCAATCCTGCAAATCCTGATTACGAATGGGCCGACAAGGGTTTCTGGAAAGACGGCAAATTTCCTGTCAGGCCATTGCTGAGAAGCAGCCTTTACAGCGGCATCCGCAATCCTATATACGAGGGATATGACTTTTCGCACAGCAGGCGGATGGGAAATTTCGATGTGTCGGGAGGGATGAATCTTTTTACGGATGAAGGCTATCGCGAACAGGGATATAACAAGCGTTTCAGGGTAGGAGGGAATGTGACCTACCATCAGCCAGACATGGGCGACAAGATATTGAATTACGGCCTTAACGTGAATTTCATGTCAAACGATTTTGCCGACTTCATAATATGGCGTTCGCCCGAAGAGGCTTTGCGCCCATCTCCGTTTACCAACATGGGGCGGCAGGAAAACAGTGTGAAACTGGATCCGTTTTTCAATTATACCGATACGGAGCGCAGCATTACGCATAAGCTGAAAGGCCGTTTCTTCTATAGCAACTGCAACATCAACCGCCCTTCGTCAGGGCAGCTCATCACCGACATTCTCGGCAATATGGGTACTGACGCGCAGGCCATACAAGACATTGTGCAGGGAGACCTCAGCATATTGCAGCCGTTGATACAGCCTTTGCTGCAAGGCGACTTGTACGGAGCCATAGACGGCGTGTTCACTATGGGGGAAAGCATTTTTCCTGATGCCACTACGGCAGACTATTGCGACCTCATTGCATGGTTCATGAGCAACGGCCTGCCCGAAGATCTTGCTTCTGCGTTCGAGGGCAAATTGCCGTCCGGACTTGTGCCGTGGCTTTCGGGTGTGGTCAATCCGTCACGGACAGAAGATGCCCCTCATACCGACAACAATTACGATTACTATCTGGACTATCAGTTCAGCAAGGAGCTTGACGGCGGGGCGAGGCTTACGGCTGGAGCCACATATGAGCATATACGCTATAACTCCGCAGTGATGGGCGAAGTACACAAGAGCGACAACGCTGCACTCTATTTCCAATATGACCAGAGGTTTTGGGACAGGCTGAGCGTGTCGGCCGGTGTCCGTGCCGAATACTATCGAGTGGACAATCACTACCGTGAGGCGGAAACCAAACTGTTTGGCACATCAGTGCCATTTCGTCCTGTTTTCAGGGGCGGACTCAATTACCGGCTTGCGGACTACAGTTTCTTACGCGCAAGTTTCGGGCAGGGCTATCGCAATCCGTCGCTCCAAGAGAAATTCCTGCTGAAAGACATAGGCGGGGTGGGTATATTCCCAAATCTCGACCTGAAGGCGGAAAAAGGTTTCAATGCCGAGATAGGCTTCAAGCAAGGATACAGGTGGGGCAAACTGAAAGGAATGGTGGATGTGGCAGGATTCTACACGCAGTACAAGGACATGATAGAATTTTACATAGGCCTGTTCGACAAGAGCAATTACCAGCCCATCAACAGCAGCCTTGCGGCATTGACATCGCTTATAGGCGGCAACATAGGCATAGGCGCACAGTTTCACAATGTGTCCAAAGCACAGATATACGGCATGGAGATAAGTACGTCGGGGCAATATGAATTCAGTAAAAACGCCAGCCTGACATATAATCTGGGCTATGTCTACACCGAGCCGCGCGATGCCGATTACAAAGAGCGCAAGGAGAGGGAAGACAAATATACCGATGCGTTGCAGATGAAAGAGAAAAGCAATGACTCTCCTTATCTGAAGTACAGGCAGAAGCATAGTGCGAAAGCTTCACTTGACTTGCAATGGAAACGCCTCAATCTGGGACTTAACATGAACTGGAGGAGCAAGATCAATGCTGTGGACTTTTTCATGCTCGACGAAAGGGACAAGGCTAACCCGGATATGATGGATTATATACGCAACATCGTGTTTGGCAATATTGACGGAGAAAACCTTGCGTCCTATTGGGAAAAGCACAATAAAGGCATATTCACTATGGACTTGAGGCTCGGCGTGGAAATGGCTGAATGGATAAGCGTGCAATTCATGGTCAACAACCTTTTGAACAAGGAATATAGCTACCGCCCCATGTCGATTGAGGCCCCGCGCACATTTGTTATTAAACTTGATTTGAACATTTGATACACACTGATATGAAATTGCATATATATAAAGGTATGTTTGCCGTATGCATGGCATGCATGTTTGTCGCTTGCGATGAAAGCGGAGAGATGTCTGTTGCTGAAGAGTTGACTGCCGTGTACTCCAACAAGCTTTCGGACGGTAGCCGTAAAAATCTGGATTTGTCATACAGCGGCAGCGAATTGCTCGGCAAAGAAGTGAGATTTGAGGCTGATGACAGGGGCAACGCAGATATATTGTTGTCATTCGTTTTGCCGCATGAGGAGGAAGTCGCTATTGAGGCCGTGAAATTGCAACGGTCTGATGATGGCAGGTATTCATTTGAGGGCAATGCCGTGTCTGCTGCCGGCACGATGTTCGATTATCGTGGTGTGGCCGGAGACGGTCTGCTCGAGTTGTCGCTCGACAATGTGTCTGTGCCGGGAACGGAGCCGGGCATGTTGTCGCTTGTCCCCTTTGCCGAACCGGTTCAGGATGGAGATGCGCCGGATCTGTGGCATTGCAGCCGTTTGCTTTATGTGAGAAGTGATGATGCCGATGTGAACCGGATGTTCGAGGATGAAGGCGTGGCGGCGGTTCTTTCAAATATGTTGCATAGTGTGCTGCGCGATGTCGATTTTGCCCGTGACGGCAATGTGACGGCTTCGTTCCGTCATCGGAATGCTGTAGGGGGAAGCGATTATGGCAAGTCGCCGCAGAACATGGCGTTCTATTTCATGGCAGATGATACTACCGTGTACGTCACCCCGCAAGTCGACATGATTGTCAGTGCAATGGCTGGGAATGCCGCTTCTAAAGCCCTTTCCATAGATATAAACGCCATATTAAGTGCTATAACGGCTTACGGGCAGTTGAATAAATGGACGACGACAGGGGTGAAGTTTGTGCTGAAAGATAATCCTTACGGTGCTGCCGGAGGGGGAATGCTGCTTGCCGGCGACGATTCTTCGCAGAGGAGGATGGGCTTTGAGGGCGACAAGATAATCTATGTGGACAATTATGAGATAGCCGCATTGGTGGCGACTGTCAATTATCTGTTTACGCTTTTCCCTGAATTGCCGGCTCAGATAGAATCGGGCTTAGGCGGTTTGGTGGATGTGGAATCACTGCTTGCAGCCATCGGCAAGGCAAATGTTTTCGAGATAGGTCTGTTTCTGAATAAGTGACAGCCGTGTTTCCGGCTCGGACGGCAAACGGCCGCGTGCATCAAAATGTGTTGCATGCTGCCGTTTTTTTATGTTGCATGCGGTTGAAAAAAAGTGCTTTTTATTGTTGTTTCTTTTGTCTTTTTATATAAATTTGTTGAATGAAACGAATGCTTATGTGTTGATTGTGTTTCCTTTATGTGCGGATATTGTTAAAAGTATCAGTATTGTGCAAGATAGTTGAGATTTTGATTGTGATGGTGACAAATTAAAGCGGGATTAATACTAACTAAAAATATATTTATCATGAAACGATTGAATTTTCTATGCAGTTTTCTGCTGTTTGCTTTTGCTTTGAGTTTTTCCGGAGTATCTGTTTATGCGCAGACCAAGTCTCAGATCAAAGAGGCTAAAAAGGTAGCTAAATCTGAAGCCAAGAAATTGGCAAAAGAGGGTTGGGAACTTATCGGCATCGGTTCTTTGGAGAGTGCTATTTACGAGGCCTATCTTAAGACTAAGACTGGTTATAGTGAATATTCGTCAGCCGTATCCAGACACAGCAACCAGTCGCAAGCCATAAAACAGGCCAGGATTCAGGCTTATGAAAGTTATGCGGAGGAAATATCCACCGATTTGGAAGCTATCGTGGGGAATGATGCTATGGGTATACCTGAAGCAACGGTGGAGCAAATGAGCAATAGTCTTACCGCTTATTCCAAAGCATCGGTCTATGGGCAGTTGAAAGAAGCGTATACCATATGTCGTAAGTCAGGAGATCTGTTTGAGGTACGTTCTTATTTCCTTTTGAGTGATGATGACAGGTTTGATGCACAACTTAGAGCGTTGCGCCAGTCTATTGCAGTCGCTAATTTGAACAAGGAGGTTGCGGCTGCTATGGAGAATGACTTAAAGAAAAAGGCCAAAGAGAAAAATGACAATGCAGAAAGTAATGATGCTGCGGAAGACTGATATTTTTATTTGTACTCTCGCAGTGCTTCTGATGCTTCCTCTGTGCAATGTGATGGCGCAGTCGAAAGAGATAAGGAAAAAGATAGAAAGCATCAAGGAAAACAGGGCATATAAATACGGTGAGGGCAGCGGGACCACATTTGACGAGGCTTATAAATTTGCTCTCGAGAAGATGATGGAAAGCATCAATGTATTTGTGGCTTCTACTTATTCTTTGTCTCAGAAAAATGTAACTAAAGGAGGAAGCAATGATTTCCGCGAGCATGCAGACAGCAATCTTTCCACCTATTCCATGGGTACGTTGCAGGATGTCGGCCGGATTGAATATGGGGAGGAACCCGAAGCCAATGTGTTTGTGTATGTATCGGAAAATTCCGTGAGGAAGATGTTTGACACACGTCTTGCCAAAGTCCGCAGTCTGATTTCTTATGGTTTGAAAGATGAGGAGCGGTTCAGGGTGGCAGACGCCCTTCGTTATTATACTTGGGCACTGTGCCTGTTGCAGACGCTCCCAATGGGCGACACGGCGACTTTCGTACACAACGGACAAGATGAAATGGCCAAAGTGTGGCTTCATGGCAAAATTAATTCCATACTTGCGGATTCAAAAATCGGTGTTGTCAGTGTGGAAGATGTGGATGAACCGGGAGTGAAACGGCGGGTTTATCTGCAATTGTCTTATCATGACCAGTTGGTAGACAATTTTGCATTTTCCTTTCATAATGGGATGCGTTATATCGGGCCTGTGTATGTGTCGGACGGACGTGCGGTAGCTGAATTTTCCGAAAGGCTTTCCTCTGATGAGTTTGACGTGAAAATAGAATATCTCTTCAGAAGTCAGGCACAGACGCTCGATCAGGAGTTGGCTTTGGTCATGGAGAATATAGACCTGCCCAAATTCAGTGCGGCTTTGAAGCATGTCGGATTCAAACAGGAAAATGCATTAGGTTCGAGAAAGAAAAAAAGAAGCGTGGCTGTGAAAGAGACCGATGGCATTTTGCTGAAAGAAACAGGCATGACTTTGGCCTCTTTGGAAACCAATCGTGTCGCGTTGGAAACAGTGTCCGATCCTCAGCCATATAAAGCCGTTATGGCAGAGATTATAGAAATAGTCCGCAATAAGGATTATGCGGCAGCACGTGAATTTTTTACTGAGAGCGGATATGCCATGTTCGACACATTGATCCGCAATGGCAATGTCACTCTGCTTGAGCCTATAGACTCGTTGCGCTTGGTGAAATACGGGGAGACCGTGATTTGCCGGAAACTGCCTATGCAGTTCAAATTCAGAAATAACCGTCAGTTTGTCAACGATGTGGTGTTCCGTTTCAATGCAGAGACAAAAAAGATAGAGTCATTGGCTTTCGCCCTTACAAGGAGGAGCGAGAATGACATACTTACAGCCGACAAGAAATGGAAAGAAGACTGGAGGATGGATTTGATTTGTTTCTTGGAAGATTATCAGACTGCTTATGCTCTGAAGCGTATAGACTATCTGGAAAGTATCTTTTCGGATGACGCCCTTATCGTGACGGGTACAGTGTTGAAGCATAAGGCCAATTCAGCCGGAGCAGGATCGGATTTGCCCGGCGCTTCATTTGAGGAGGTGCGATATACCAAATACACGAAAGATGAATTTATACGGAAACTGCATTACAGTTTTGACAGCAAGGAGTATATAAACTTGAGGTTCAATGATACTGAAGTTGTGAAAGGAAGCGGACCGAGAGACGGCATTTTTGCCATGCAGATTTCTCAGGACTATTATTCCAATAATTATGGCGATACGGGATATCTGACCTTATTGGTGGATTTGCGCGAGGAACTGCCGGTGATAAAAGTGCGTGTGTGGCAGCAGCGGAAAGATCCTGAGTTTACGGCGCGAGCTTTGTTGAACAGATAAAATCGTTTTATTCATATATGAAAAAGATACATGTTATTATTTTGTTTTTGATGTCTGTCTTGGCTTTGCCTGCTTACGGTCAGTTGAAACTTGTGCAGGAAAGCTTCAAGCAAATTTCCAATACTGACGCGGCAAACCCGAATGAATGGGGAGACATAGATGCCCAACTGCTTACACGTGATGACAGGACGGATGAAAACGGTGTGAAAAACGCTTTGCTTAAGTTGAAAGTGGATAAGATAACCCAAGAAGATATGGAGAAGTTGGAGTTTATAGCCGATCAAGGTATCTTCGTGAAATGGATTCAGCAAGGCAATACGCCCGGAGAAATGTGGTTGCTTGTCACCGGCATGAATACTTCTTTTATGGTGAGGCATCCTATCTTTGGGGAATCGAACAGCGTGCATCTGAATTTGAAAGGATTGTGCTCTTATGAAATGGAATTGACCAACAATGAGACTACCACGTTGACAATCCTTTCGGAACCGGTGGGCGCTAATATTTATCTGGATGGCAACTGGATGGGCTATGCCGGTGAGGATGGATGCATCATAAGGCAGGTTTCGTTTGGCAAGCATAGGCTGACAGCTTCGCTTGATGAGGTTACAGACGAACTTGATATAGAAGTTTCAGAAGGAAGCCAACGTTCGTACAAATTGGAAGTATTCAAGGAAAGGACCTTTACGATCAACAGCGATCCGGCGGGTGCCGCAATATTGGTAGACGGCGAAAATGTAGGTACTTCTCCGGTTACCATCCCATTGAAATTGAAATATCACAAGATAGAGGCTCAGCTCGCGGGGCAATATGACAAGTTTGAGGCGTTGTTTGATGAAAACATGTCCAACACCATAAACCTTACAGTGGTGAAGCACAAGCAAGTGCAGATAGCAGCCATGCAGTCGGGACGCAATATCTCAGCATCAGTGCATATCGATGATCAGGTAGTGGGAGTCACTCCGCATACGGCCGACATACCATACGGGCAGCACGATTTGCTTGTTTCCTATTACTCCAAGACGAAGAAGAAAAGGATAAAGGTGGACGATGATTCTCCCACGTACTACAGATTCAAGTTTAAGGCGGGCAACAGTTTCACTTGGCCTTGGGAAAAAGATTACAACGTGCGTCCGGTAGGATTGTCGCTGGCCTTTGTGCAGAAGACATGGCAGGTGACAACCAAAAATGAAGGCGGAGGTGAGAACCACACTAAAGTCGATTTCTGGGATGAAGGCAAGACCGTGCCCGGCATTCAGGCAGGTTTGCGCATACAGCCTCATTTCGGATTGGGATTTGGATTGTCGAGCGGACTGTTCTACGAGTATTATTGGGACAAGAGTGAAGACATGACCGATGAATACGGCACTTATCATGGATTATACCAGGAACATGTGCTCTATGTCCCTCTTTGTCTGGAATACCGGCTGTTTTTAGGAGAAAATTTCTCTCTGTTTGTTAACGGAGGCATAAGCATGGATGTGAGCATGGCAAGCCACGTGAAACTGTTCAATGAAGGCGAGACAGAGGCATATTACACCGATAGCGAATTGTATGACGCTTATGATATCTCTCCGAGACGTTTCAACTTGTATTATGAGTTCGGCGGAGGATTGCAGATTTATGGTTTGCAGTTGAGTTTCAATACAGCCAAAGCTCTTTTGTCGCGTGCCGGAGAGCAGGAGAATGTATCTGTAAAGATAAATAAACCTATGATGGTGTCCATCGCTTATGTATTTGGAGGAGAGTGATATGCGTATAGGTTTTTATGTGGCGGCGCTATTCTTCCTATTTCTTTCCGGCGCGGTAAATGCACAGAACGATGACAGTATGGACAGTTTCCGTGCCAGAGTGAGAAGCGAGTTTGGCAGCTTTAGAGAAAATGCATATAAAGAGTATAATGACTTTAGGCAGAAAGCCAACGAGGAATATGTGAAATTCATGCGTGAGAAGTGGGTGGAATTGGGAGCGGAACCCCCGATAGAAATACCCAAAGTGAAGCCTGTGCCTATTCCCGAATTTAAGGAAAACGAACCGTTGCCTGCGCCCATCGAAATGGACTATGACGAGGTGATAACGCCTCCGGCTCCTCAACCGCAACCCACTCCGATAGCTCCTGTGCCTGAGGTGCCTGATTATAGAAATACGGAACTCGCTTTTCAATTCTACGGTACGAATTGCAGTGTCAGAGTGCCGGCAGGCAACAAGGCGGGTTTGGCAAGGCTCGATGAGGATGCCGTGGCCGACTTATGGACGGAATTTTGCGGTGAGGAATATAATAATCTGCTTATAGACTGCATAAACATGCGCGATGATATGCGTTTGTCAGACTGGGCGTATTTCACCATGCTTGGAGACTTGTCGAAATCATATCTCGGCGATACCAATGCTGCTGTAGTCCTTTGGGGATTTCTGTTCAATCAGACAGGCTATGCCATACGTATGGGCTATTATGAAAACAGGCTGTACCTGCTTGTGGCCTTGCAGGATCAGTTCATTACAAGTCGGTTGCATTATGAAGTTGACGGCGAGCTTTTTTGTGTGGCAAGCGTCCCCGCAGGCATGGCTCCCGACATGATGCATGTGATGCCCTACAGGTTTCACGGGGAAAAAAAGATGGACATGAATATTTATACAGTACAGGACCTGGCGTGGCAACCTACTCAGCCCAGACTGATGCAGTCTGCATTTGATCCGGAAGTTTCGGTCAGTCTGTCTGTCAATAAGAACCTGATAGATTTCTACAATGAATATCCGCGCACATGCACACTTCCCGATCCGGCGGGAACAAGCTGTTGGAAGTTTTATGCAGATGCTCCGCTCAACGACAAAGTGAAAGGCGAGTTGTATCCTGTCCTTAGGAGGGCTATACAGGGAAAAGGCGAAATTGAAGCTGCAAACATCATAATACATTTCCTTCAGACCACGTTGGAGTACAGGCTGGATGATGAGGTCTGGGGAGGAGACCGTCCTTTCTTTGCCGAAGAGACTTTGTTTTATCCTTATAATGATTGCGAAGACAGGGCTATCCTGTTTTCAAGGCTGATACGCGACTTGTTGGGACTGGACGTAGTGCTGGTTTATCTTCCCAATCATCTTGCTACGGCTGTGGCTTTTTCCGAACCGCTTAACGGACGTTACTATTTGATTGATGGGCGTAAATATTATTATTGCGAACCTACGGCCAGTCCTTATGCCGATGTGGGCTGGATGCATGAAGACTATTGGAACGTAAATCCCAGTATAATAAAATTGAGGAATTGAAAAGACACCCGGAGGGTCCTTGGGGAAGATGTACGCCATCTTCCCCAAGGATCGGCTCGGTATCGGGCAAAGATGGCGCACATCCCGGTTGAAGATGTGCGCCATCTTTTTCGGTTGTCACAGACGGCTTGCCGTCACCATATCACAATCTCATCGGTGAAGATGAAACCCATTGGATTCTTTGCCTTTATACGCACATAGCGGCCTTCCCAGTTGCCGGCAAAGACATATTCCTGGAAGCGGAGCTGAGGGTCATCCCGTTTTATATCGGTGTCATGACGTCCGCACAGAGTGAAATGCCGCCCGTCGTCGGAAACGTACAATTCCACATACTCCGGTTGGAACACTCCGGGACCGATGAGCTGCATCCAGCGCGATGACACTTTATGTATTTCGGTCTGTGCGCCAAGATCTACCACGCAGTCCAGATTGTCGAGGTATCCTTGCCAGCGTCCGTCCAGATATGTCAGTCCGCCGCGATAACCGTCGAGCAGGGCATTCATGCCGCCGGCCATGTACCCGGCATACAGCTCGCTGTTGTAACTGATAGGTCTGTTTATGCCGCGATGATAATCCACTTTCTTTTCAGAGACATTGCCTGTCAGTTTGCCGTCAACGAATATGCCTGCCACGATATGTGCGGAGTCTTTTACTATAACGGGGCTGCTGTATAGCGGCGATGAGGCGTCGGGCATAGTGCCGTCAGTGGTATAGCGTATCTCTACAGGATATTTTTCCGCATCGAAAGTCACTTCTATCTGTCGCGTCACAGTGTCGACGGCCATCTCAAAGTCAATCTCGTATGACAGGGGGAAAGCGTTCACACCCCGTTCATGCAATGTTTCCACATGTCGGTTGAGGCGTGTCTTGAAGTCGTTCCAGTCTCTCTTTTCCTGAGGTGTCCAGCCTATTTCCGCTACGGCCAGCGCACGCGGGAACATCATGTATTCCAGATGTTGCTCGTCTTTTATATATTCCGTCCATGTATTGCCTTGCACGCCGAGAATGTGTCCGGCCTGTTCCGGTGTAAGTGAGTCTGCCGGCAACGGATTGTAGCTGTATACTTTCTTTACGGGGGTATATCCTCCTATGGCATAAGGCTGCGTGTTGGGATTGGCCTGATAGAAGTCGAGATACATGTAGTTGCCTGGAGTCATCACTACATCGTGTCCCATCCTGGCCGATTGGAATCCTGCGCTTTCTCCCCTCCATGAAATTACGGTAGCTCTCGGGGCAAGTCCTCCTTCGAGGATTTCATCCCAACCTATGATGCGCCTGCCTTTGGAGTTGACAAACTCCTCTACTTTGTGGATGAAATAGCTTTGCAGCTCGTTCACGTCTTTCATGCCGTGCTTTCTCATGAGAGCCTGACATTTCGGACATGTCTTCCAATTTTGCTTTCCGGCTTCATCGCCGCCTATGTGGATGTATTCGGATGGGAACACTTCCATGATTTCAGAGAGCACGCCTTCCATAAACTCATACGACTTGGGATTGCCTATGCAGAAATCTCCGCCGGAATAAGGCTTGCCTGTGCAGCACAGTTCGGGGTATGCCATGAAGACTTCTTCGGAATGTCCCGGAAATTCCACTTCGGGTATGACGGTGACAAACCTTTCGGCTGCATAGGCCACTACCTGCCGCATATCGTCTTTGGTGTAATATCCGCCGTATGCCCCCTCAGTGCCTTCGGGCAGATATTTGCGGTCTTTGCCGTCCCACCAGAGCCGCCAGTCGGATTCCGTGCGGAATGCCCCATGCGATGTGAGGCGCGGATATTTGTCCATCTGCAACCTCCAGCCTCCGGCATCGGTCAGATGCAGGTGCAGGCGGTTTAGCTTATAGGAAGACATCACGTCTATGATCTTGAGTATCTCCTCTTTGGAAAATATGTGGCGCGATACGTCCAGATGCAGCCCTCTGTAGCCGAAGCGCGGATAGTCTTCTATCTCCACATAGGGGATGCCTTTGTCTCCCAACAGTTGCAGCAACGTCTGCCTGCCGTAAAAAAGTCCGGCATCGGTCATGGCTCTCAGGTCTATGCCGCCGGCATCCACCACAAGTTTGTAACCCTCCGCACCCAATTCGGTCAAAGACCCGTCTGTCGCATAGCGCACGCGGTTGCCGTCAGGATTGAGTATCATGGCGCTGTCGGCTTTCAGGAATTTGCCTTGCACCTGCATTTCCGCCGGTCGGGGAATAAGGCAGGCCGAAGAAGCATCGCCGGTCTTTGTCGAACAGGCATTCAGCAAAAGCAGACATGCCGCCCCTGCTCCATAACAAAAAGATTTGAAAAGATTGGTTTTTCTCATAATGCTAATAGTCTTTTGTTTATCACATCACACAAAGGTAATTTAAAAAAGTCTGACCGCATGAATGACAAGACTT
>DVIH01000007.1 GCA_018711405.1 Candidatus Avibacteroides excrementipullorum
GCAAAGTTAAAAAAAAATCGTAAATCGGATAATTATCACTTACATAAATAACGTGCAAGGCAGACAAAAGCCTCATCAAAACAAAGAAAAGATGCCTGCGTCACGACACGCAGACATCTTTTCACCATATCAAATATTGTAACGGATCTTATTTCGCCACCTTCTCCAGACGCTTCATGATGGAGAAGATAAATACGGCCGAAATCAGGCAGAGAGCCACCAATATGCCCCAAAGCACCCACAATGGCAATCCGCCCCAGAGCATTCCGATGATAGATACCAGATAATTGCCTATGGCTGTAGCCACAAACCATCCGCCCATCATCAATCCCTTGTATTTCGGAGGAGCCACTTTCGACACGAAAGAAATTCCCATCGGAGACAAGAACAGTTCCGCAAACGTAAGGACGAGATAAGTGGAGATAAGCAGGTTAGGCGTCACACGATAGTCGCTCGTGGTCGATGCAAGATCATCAGGCACGGGAAGCCCAATCGAGCCAAGCACCATAATAAGGAATCCGGCTGCCGCAATGAACATGCCTATGCCTATCTTACGAGGTGCCGACGGTTCTTTTCCGCGCTTTGCCAAAGCCCCGAACACAGCCATAGACACAGGTGTCAATGCAACAACAAAGAACGGATTGAACTGCTGGAATATCTGAGGCAACAGTGTCACAGGCTCATCGCCAAGAGAGCGGTAGCTGAAAATCAATGCCCCCAAAAAGAAAAGCGTAACCAATTCGGCAATCAGCTTGCCGCGTTTCGTCTTGGACTGGAATATGGCGAAGACGCAATACACCATTATGATTATGAACACCAGATTCACCACGTTGGCAAGAATCCTGCTGAGACCTGTCATCTCGGTAACAGTATAGTCGCGCGCAAAGAATGTCAATGTCAGACCGTTCTGCTGGAAAGCCATCCAGAAAAATATGACCACGGCAAAGACAAGCAACAACGCCACTATGCGAGATTTTGTCTGCTCTTTAGTAAGTTCCGCTACAGGCTGAGTACTCTTGGCCTCAAGCTCGCGCTGGGTCACATCCGCATGTTTGAACGTATTGCGGAAACCGAAATAAATCATGATGGAAATAACAAGCGATACGCACGCCACTCCGAACCCCCAATGATATGCACCGGAAAGAGTATCGATGTAGTGATGCGCAAATTCCGTCAAGTCGCCACCGGTAAATCCCTGATTCGCCGCCAAAGCCTGAAAACGGTTCAGAGCCTCCGGAGCCATATCAGACGCTCCGGCAAGATACTGGTGCGCCAGACTCGGTATATCGCCGTTATAGGTCAGCCCCTCACGCCTCAGGCAGAACTCCGTAATCTTTGTTGCAGCAGTGGGAGCAAAAAGCGAGCCGATATTGATGGCCATATAGAAAAGAGAAAAAGCAGCATCCCTCTTCGATGAATATTTGGGGTCATCATACAGGTTGCCCACCATCACCTGCAAATTGCCTTTGAAAAGGCCGGTCCCTACCGCGATGAGGAACAGCGAGCCGAACATGGCAGCCTTGCCCATGGCATTGCCGCCAACGGGAATGGCCAGACAGAAATAGCCGGCAAACATGACGATGATGCCATAGACCACCATCTTGCCGTAACCGAACTTGTCTGCAAGAATACCGCCTATGAAAGGCAGGAAATAGACCGCAGCCAGAAACACCGAATATATATTGGAGGTCACAGCCTCCGAAAAGCCGAACTTTGCCTGCAAAAACAGAGTGAATATCGCAAGCATCGTGTAATAGCCAAAGCGCTCGCCCGTATTGGCAAGGGCGAGCGCGTAAAGACCTTTAGGTTGTCCTTCAAACATAATCAGATATTATTATTCTTTGTCCATCGTTACTCTTTCAAGCCATTTCACCATGCCGAGCATCACGCCCATCGAGATGAGACATACTATCATGAACACCAGCCAGCACATCCACTGTTTGCTGAAACTGTTGTACATCAGAGGGCCGATCCAGATAAGCAGGTTACCTACAGCCGTAGCTCCGAGCCACAGTCCCTGACAAACGCCCTGAAGATGTTTCGGAGCGACTTTCGACACGAAAGAAAGTCCGAGAGGAGAGATGAACAACTCAGCCACAGTGAGGAAGAAGTATGTGACAATCAGCACCCACGGACCGGCTTTCATCGCGTTCTGCGTAGCTGTATCGAGGCTTCTGAATTCTTCGCCCGAAGGATAGCCCTGTACGGATGCGAACAAGGTAAGGAACAAATATGCGATACCGGCAATGAGCATACCTATGGCAATCTTTCGCGGAGTAGATATATCGTGGCCTCTTCTCTTCTTTATGGCAGAGAACACCAGCATCACAAGAGGAGTGAGCGTAATGACAAAGAACGGGTTTACCGCCTGCCATATTTCGGGCGCGATAGATGCGGTATCCACGAAGTCGCGCGCAAACACTGACAGCGACTGGCCGTTCTGATGGAATGAGAACCAGAAGAATATAGCTATGCCGAGCACTGCAAACAGAGCGTAAAGCCTCTGCCTGATTTCTTTGGCCATAGCAAGTTTCTCTTCTTTCGTATATTGTTCCACAGCGACAGATTCTTTCTTGGCCGGATTGGGCATCGACTTCTTCGTAAACACAAAGATGAGCAACGAAATCAGCATGGCAGCCACCGATGCGAAGAACGAATAATGCACGCCGGTATTGAACACGTCAAGATAATTCTGGGAGAAAGTCATCAGGTCACCCACCGGGACTCCGTTCTGCATCACGCTTTCGGCAAGACCCTGAAATTTGGCAAGCTGATCGGGAGCCAGGTTGCCGCCTGCATTAATGTAATCGTGGCACAATTCGGGAAGACCGGCATTGTATGCCATGTTATTGACACCCAGCCACCAGCTTCTCAGAAGCGGAGCTATGAAAGGAGCCACCAGACCGCCGATGTTGATGAACACATAGAATATCTGGAAACCGGAATCCCTCTTGTCGGCATACTTGGGATTGTCGTACATCTGTCCCACTATGGCCTGCAAGTTACCTTTGAAAAGGCCGTTTCCGAAAGCGATAATGAGAAGTGCCAGACAGGTGAACGGCAGCAGCCAAGACGTATTTTCGGGAGTGGCAAGGATAGGTATGGAGAGGAGAACGTATCCCGCAGCCATAGTCACAAGACCTGCCATGATAGTACCCTTGTAATTCTGGGTCTTGTCGGCAATGTAACCGCCCACAAGTGCCAATACGTATATCAGCGCATAAAATACTGAATAAATAACACCGCTCACCTCATCGCTCACCCCGAACTTGGAGCACAGGAAAAGCAACAGCACAGCGTTCATGATGTAGTAGCCGAACCTCTCGCCCATATTGCTCAGAGCGGCCGAAATCAATCCTTTTGGTTGTCCTTTGAACATAATGATAAATTTAATATTAACAATAGATTTTATTTTTCTTTATGCGTGCAAAGATAAAATAATATTCGCTCATTCATAAGACATGACACTTTTTTATCCCTAAAAAATTATTGCATGCACCGGAATCAGGCAAGCAGTACGGGCAAAAAAGCATCCTCTTTCGCAAAGTCAGCCCCCGAGACGAAAACAAAATGACAAAAAAATTCACTTGTCCCGTCAAAACTTTTATTTTTGCAAAAAGCCGAAACACAAGGAAAAGAACTGAAAGTCTATGCAAGGGAAAGGACAAAAAAGCCATCCGTATCTGAAAGCCGTAATCATTCTGGCTTTTGTCTGCGCCTACATGGCGGTATGCGCCTATTTCGCGCCCGACATGAAGATAGGAGAGTTCCGCCTTTCGACCGTGCATATCGGGACCGACAGTCCGGAAAGCATAACCGTATATACGCAAGACACCGTCCCCGCCCGCAGACAGACCGATGCTCCGGAACGTGACACCATGCCTCCCAAAGTGCTTCTGCTGGGCGACTCGATGATAGAAGGCCTTGCAAAACCGTTCGGGGAATATGCCAAGCACAACGGGTTCACACTGACAGCAGCTATATGGTATGGCTCCACCACGCAGACATGGGCGGAGTGCGACACGCTCGATTCGCTCATGGACAAGATAAGACCTCAGGCTGTCGCCGTCTCGCTGGGAGGCAACGAACTTTTCATACGCCATCCCGAAAGGAGAGCGGAATGCATAGACAGGATAATGGAAAAGATAGGCGGCATCCCTTTCATCTGGATAGGGCCGCCCAACTGGCAGAAAGACACCGGCATAAACCGGGTGATAAGATCGTGCGCCGGAGAATACAGGTTTTTCGACTCATCGGACATGAAACTCCAGAGAAGCGATGACGGCAAGCATCCCACACGCTATGCCGCAAGGATATGGATGGACAGCATAGCATCGTGGATGAGGACAAGGCATGACCTGACACTCCGCATGGACAAGCCCGGCAAAGGCATCAAGAGCAACACGGACATCATCATAATAGCAGCAAAACCATAGCCGCGCGATGAAAGAGGCAGTACACGACATATGGCAGATATTGTCCGCAACGGGAGGACAAGACCGGATGCTTTTCGGCAGCTGCGCCATGCTGTGCCTGTTTCTCGCCGTCTATGCCTGCATAAAAGACCGCAGGCAGATAAGAAACCTGTGGCTCCTCGCCGCCGGGCTAATCATCTGCCTCAAGGCCAACGGCATATTGCTGGCCGCCATAATAGCGCTGTCGCTGTCAGACTGGCTGCTGTCGCTATTCATGGCAAAGACCGGACACGTCGCCATGCGCAAGGCCGCCTACATATATTCCCTGCTGTGCAACATAGGCATGGTGGCATGGTTCAAAAGCACAACAGGATTTACGGCGCAATTCATGCCCGGCTACGATGCGGCGGCAGGCATCGCCCTCCCGCTGGGCATCTCGTTCTATCTGTTCCACTCCGTAGGCTACATGACCGATGTCTACAAACGCCGCATGGCTCCTGCCGGGCGTTGGACAGACTATCTGCTGTACCTGTCATTTTTCCCTGCCATATTTGCCGGACCGGTGATGAGAGCCGGCCGGATGCTGCCGCAAATAGCATCGGGCACTAAAGCGACTGAAGCAAACGTATTCGCCGGACTGTGGCTCGTCATGCTCGGACTGGTCAAGAAAATGGTATTCGCCGACTATCTCGCCCAGTTCAACAACCAAGTATTTGCTGCACCCGCCCATTACAGCGGAATGGAAAACACGGCCGCGCTCGCAGGCTACGGCATGCAGATATATTTCGACTTCTCGGGATACTCCGACATAGCCATAGGCGTGGCCATGATGCTCGGATTCGACATAGGGGTCAACTTCGACCATCCGTACCGCGCCACCAGCCTCACACGGTTCTGGCACAAGTGGCACATATCGTTGTCCACATGGATGAGAGACTACATCTACATCCCTCTCGGCGGCAACAGGCATGGCAGTCTGCGCACCAAAGCCAACCTGCTGCTGACCATGATCGTGGCCGGAGTGTGGCACGGGTTCACACCGCTGTTCCTGCTATGGGGCGCCGGACACGGCATCGCACTCATAGTGCAGAAACAGGCATCGGCTTTTGCCCGCGGCACCGACAGGCTTGCCAAGACTCGCCGTTTCCTGTCGTGGGCGGCAACATTCGCATTCGTCACACTGATGTGGATACCGTTCAGGTCCGAATCGGCCGAAAGCGCGGCAGCGATGGCGGGCAGCATACTGTCGGGCTTCACCCTCAGCGACATGGCGGCATTCGTCTCCGCACGGCCTGCATGGTGCCTGCTGCTCGCACTGTCGTTTGCGCTGCAATTCATGCCCGACAGGTTCATGCAGACAGCAAAACGCAGTTTCACCGAAGCCCCGCTCATCATAAAAATCATCATTGCCATAGCCGTAACGCAACTGCTGCTGCAATCAGGCGATGCCGACATATCGCCGTTCATCTACTCCGGATTCTAAGCCGCCGACCCTTTCCAAACCCTTTGCAGCATGGGCAGAAAGCGGCCAATATATCCCCGCCGGGGATGTACGCCATCTTCGGGCAAGACCGAGCCGATCCCCGACGGGGATGGCGCACATCCCGGGCCAAGATGGCGCACATCCCCGGCGCCCGTTTCGGGGGCCTCCACACTTTATCGGGAAAAACTGTTTTTTTATGTATTTTTTTCTATTTTTGCACTGCCGTTTGTCTATGCGACGACTAATATAAATGATGGACGAAAATACATATAGAATATTAGACAAGATAAACAATCCGGACGACCTGAGAAAAACGGAAGAAAACGAATTGCCGGAACTATGCCATGAATTGAGGGAATTCATCATCGATGCCCTGTCCAACAATCCCGGCCACTTCGCTTCCAGTCTGGGAGCGATAGAACTGACTGTGGCATTGCACTACGTATTCAACACGCCATACGACCGCATAGTATGGGACGTGGGGCATCAGGCATACGCGCACAAGATACTCACGGGCAGGAAAGACAGATTCTGCACCAACAGGAAGCTCGGCGGACTGCGCCCGTTCCCCTCACCGGAGGAAAGCGAGTACGACTCTTTCACGTGCGGCCATGCCTCCAACTCCATATCGGTGGCTCTCGGCATGGCGGTGGCCTCCGCACTCAAACATGAGAAAAGGCATATAGTGGCAGTCATAGGCGACGGAGCCATGTCGGGCGGACTTGCATTCGAAGGTCTGAACAACGCATCGGGTACGCCCAACAACCTGCTCATAATACTCAACGACAACAACATGGCCATAGACCGCTCGGTGGGAGGCATGAAAGAATACCTCATCAACCTCAACACCGGCACAGGCTACAACCGGATAAGGCAAAAGCTGTGGAAAACGATGAAAAGTCTCGGACTGCTCAACGAAAAACACAAAAACAGCATCATAAGGTTCAACAACAGCCTGAAGTCGATCATAGCCAACCAGCAAAACATATTTGAAGGACTGAACATCAGATATTTCGGCCCCATCAACGGCCACGACGTGACCAACATGGTAAAAGTCCTCAACGACATAAAAGACATGGAAGGGCCGAAACTCCTCCACCTGCACACCATAAAAGGCAAAGGCTTCAAACCGGCGGAAGAGGAGTCGACCATCTGGCACGCACCGGGCAAATTCGACAAAGAGACGGGCAAAAGGATAGTATGCGCAGACAACGATACCCCGCCGCTCTATCAGGATGTATTCGGCAACACGCTGCTGGAACTGGCCGGACAAAACGACAAAATCATCGGCATCACACCCGCCATGCCCACCGGATGCTCCATGAGCATCATGATGAAAGAACTGCCCGACCGGGTATTCGATGTGGGCATAGCAGAAGGACACGCCGTGACATTCTCCGGAGGACTGGCCAAAGAAGGCATGATGCCTTTCTGCAACATATACTCGTCGTTCGCACAAAGAGCATACGACAACATCATACACGACATAGCCATCTCCAAGCTCAACGTAGCCATCTGCCTGGACAGGGCAGGACTTGTGGGCGAAGACGGGCCCACGCATCACGGAGCATTCGACATGGCTGCACTGCGGTGCATCCCCAACCTCACCATCGCCTCGCCCTATGACGCGCACGAACTGAGGAACCTGATGTATACGGCACAACTGCCCGACAAAGGCCCCTTCGTCATAAGATATCCGAGAGGCCGGTGCCAGCAAAAAGACTGGAGATGCGCATTCGAGGAAATACCGACAGGCAAAGGCCGCATGATAAAAGACGGCAGCGAACTCGCCATCCTATCCATCGGGCCGGTGGGCTACACTGTGGAGCAAATACTCGAAAAAGACACGCAAGGCAAAATAGCCCTCTACGACATGAGATTTGTCAAACCGCTCGATGCCGGAATGCTCCGCTCCATAGCCGGAAAGTTCGACAAGATAATCACCATAGAAGACGGAGTGATAGAAGGCGGCATGGGAAGCGCAGTGCTGGAATATCTGGCCGACAACGGTTTCGACCACATAAGGGTGAAAAGGATGGGACTCCCCGACTCGTTTGTGGAACACGGACCGGCAAGCGACCTGCACAAGATATGCCACATAGACAAAGACTCCATAATCAGAACCATAAAAGAACTCATCAGCATAGATTTATGAAAATAATCATAGCAGGAGCCGGCTCGGTCGGCACGCACCTCAGCACACTGCTGTCGAAAGAACAACAGGAAATAATCGTGATAGACAACGATGAGGAAAGACTGTCGAATATAGACCCGTATCTCGACATCATGACCGTGCAGGGTGCGCCGACTTCCATATCAACGCTGAAAAACGCAGGCATAAAGGATGCCGACCTCTTCATAGGCGTGACACCCGACGAAAGCAGCAACATGACTGCATGTCTCATAGCCAAAAGTCTCGGCGCGAAAAAGACAATAGCCAGGATAGACAACTATGAATATCTGCTGCCCAAACAAAAGGAGTTTTTCCTCAATCTCGGCATAGACTCCCTGATATACCCCGAAATGCTGGCGGCAAAAGAGATAGTATCATCGCTGAAGATAAGCTGGATAAGGCAATCATGGGAATTCGGCGGAGGAGCATTGCTCCTGTTCGGCAGCAAAGTCAGGGAAAACGCTCCCATACTCGACATCAAGCTCGAGGAACTGAAAAAAGAAGTGCCGTTCCACATCGTTGCCATAAAAAGAGGCAACGAGACAATCATCCCGCGCGGCTACGACTGCATCAAACTATATGACATAGTCTACATTACCACCACAAGGGAAAACATGCCCTACCTGAAAAAGCTGATAGGAAAGGAAAACTACAAGCCTATAGAAAACGTCATCATAATGGGCGGAAGCCGCATAGCCATGCGCACCACACAATATGCGCCCGAAAACATGCACATGACAATAGTGGAAAACAACTACGACAAATGCATGTGGCTGAACGAACACGTAAACAACAATGTGCTTGTCATAAAAGGAGACGGACGCGACCTCGACCTGCTGAAAAGCGAAGGACTGAAGACCACCGATGCATTCATAGCCCTCACAGGAAGCTCCGAAACAAACATACTGGCATGTCTGGCAGCAAAAAAAGCCGGTGTGAGAAAGACCATAGCCGAAGTGGAGAACATAGACTACATAGGCATGGCCGAAAGCCTCGACATAGGCAGCGTAATCAACAAGAAGAAAATAACAGCCGGACACATCTACCAGATGATGCTCAAGGCAGACGTATCGAACGTCAAGTCGCTGACATTCGCCAGCGCGGACGTGGCGGAATTCACCATAACCAAGAAAGCCAAAGTCTGCGGACAGAAAATAAAGGACGCAGGATTTCCCAAAGGCATCAACATTGGAGGCATCATCAGAGATGGCAAAGGCATTATAGCCGATGGTAACACCGTAATACAGGAAAACGACCACATAGTGGTGTTCTGCACGCAGATGATGTTGAAAAAGATTGAGAAATTTTTCAGATGACACGCACATGATCAACTACAGACTTATATGCAAAATACTGGGACTCCTGCTCATCATTGAGTCCCTCCTGTTCATTGCCGGCATCGGAGTGTCGCTGTACTATCATGACGGAATGGTGCCGGACTTCGTAAAGAGCGCCCTTATCACGTTGTTCGCCGGAGCGGTATTCCTGTCTGTAGGCCTGAAAGCCGAAAACAGCATCAGCAAGAAAGACGGCTGCCTGATAGTGACGCTGACATGGATACTTTTCACCATATTCGGCATGCTGCCATACTATTTCAGCGGCAGATTCGAATCGCTTGCCAACTGCGTGTTCGAGACCATGTCGGGATTCACCACCACAGGTGCCTCCATACTCGACAACATAGAAGAAATGCCCCGCTCCATACTGTTCTGGAGGAGCTTCACCCACTGGATAGGAGGTTTCGGTATCGTGTTCTTCACCCTCGCTTTCCTTCCCATTTTCGGCATAGGCGGCATGCAGCTGTTTGCAGCCGAGACCGCCGGCATAACACACGAGAAGATTCATCCAAAAGTAAGGGAAACGTCAAAGAAACTATGGCTCATCTATCTGTTTCTGACCATAGCAGCGATAATCATACTGTATCTGCAAGGCATGAGCCTGTTCGATAGCGTATGCCATTCCATGTCGACCATCGCCACAGGCGGTTTTTCCACCAAGCAAGACAGCATAAAATATTACGACTCTCCGGGCATAGAATACACCATAGCCATCTTCATGATTCTGTCGTCCATCAACTTCAGCCTCTACTATCTCGGATTCTTCAAGAAGAAAGCCAAAGAGGTATTGCACAACACGGAACTGCGATATTTCCTTGTCACGCTCAGCTATATAGTGCTTGTCATAGCCGGAATACTTTACATCAAGCAAGACATCAGCATGGAAGAAGCCTTCAGAAAATCCCTGTTCCAGGTGGCAAGCGTGCAAAGCACCACCGGTCTGGCCACCGACGACTTCACCTACTGGCCTCCGCTGACATGGATACTTATATTTTTCGTCATGATAATAGGCTCTTGCGCCGGCTCCACGAGCGGCGGTATGAAATGCATCAGACTGTCGATAATAATAAAAGTCATAAAAAAGGAATTCATCAGGATGCTGCACCCCAATGCGGTATCGGCCATAAAGATAAACGACCGCGTAATAAAAAACGAAGTCGTGACATCGGCCACATCATTCATATTCATATACCTTATTATAATATTCATCGGGTGGGGATTCTTCATCAACTATGACATACAGCCTCTCGATGCGATATACCTGTCGGCATCATTTCTCGGCAACGTGGGACTCGCCATAGGGGAATACGGAGCCTCGTTCAGCTGTAACCACCTGCCGGAAGCTTGCAAATGGTTCGCATCTCTGCTCATGCTCATAGGCAGGCTTGAGATATTCACTGTGGCGATACTGTTCACATCCTATTTCTGGAAAAAGCATTGATTGCAACTTGGATACAGTTTTCAAGTTAATAGAAACGAATAACGCACCATAAAGTTTTTTTCTTAAGACACTTGACTGATATATGAAAGATTATATCTACTTTTGTCATGTTTTTTAACGCCGTATAATTTAATTTAAACCAAATACATATGTCTAACTCAAACAACTTCACAAAACGCATCCGAAAATATGGCGCATTCGGCCTTTCGGCATTGCTTCTCAGTTCATGCGTAAACGACAAATACGACCTGTCAAAGGAAATAGACACGTCGCTTTCACTGTTCGAAGACGGAATATCGATGCCGGTAGGAAGCACCGATACCATTTTCATGAAACAAATCATAGAAATAGAAGAAAACGAGGAAATAAAAATAGACAGATCCACCGGCGACTACTATCTGTATAAAAGCGAAAAGACAGATACGGACATGAACTTCAACATAGAAGACAGCAATGTAGACGCAGACGGGATGGATCCGTTCACCCTCGTCACCGAAGGCACAAACCCATATCCTGGACAGGAGATACCGGAACTGCCCTCACCCATGACATTCATGAGCCGCAGCAAGGAGGGAAGCCAGCTTACACTCAAGAGCAATGACATCTCCGACCAGGTACTCAACATCAGAAAAATCACCTGCCAGCCGTCATATCTGACCATCAGCATGATGATGCACGATGCCGATGACATCTCAGACATATTCTATTTCGGAGACGACTTCCGCGTGGAACTTCCGAACAACCTCATCTGCGATGACCCAAACGTGTTCACCGAAAACGGGCAGCAATACCTTTCGCTCGCAGGCGAAATCATACACACAGGCGCACCATATTTATATGACCTGAAGATAACAGGCTACCATTTCGGAGAAAACGGATACGATGTCACGGGAGGAACCATATCGCAAACAGATGACATCAAAGCCGAAGGCTCCATATACATCACATCGCTCAAAGGCACGGCACCGGCCGACATAGAGATTCCCATAGAAATATCCACAAACGATTTCTACACCAACATCATTACGGCGGAAGTGAAAGCCGACCCGAACATAGATCCCATCAACGATGAATTCGACATCAACATGGACGACATACCGGAAGCGTTGAGAGATGAAGACGTAATACTCGACCTGAGCCACGCCGCCATCAAGACACGATTCATCGGCGATTCGCCCATGGACATATTCGTATCGGGCAACTTCGAGTCGCTCAAAAACAACTCCGCCATCAGCAACGTACCTTTCGGGACAGCTCCCGGAGAGGAAATCATGATAGTGAACAATGCTGACAACTACATATACTTCACTGACGACGAATCGGAACAGATAGACGGATACAGGTCTGTCTACATAGAAGACATGAGCAGCCTGTTCTACAAACTGCCCGACATGATAAAATTCAACGTGGAGGCCGCAGGCGACACGAAAAACTATTACGAAGTACCGCTCAACGAGACTTTCGACATACAGATAGAGTACGAGACCAACATCCCGTTCTCTTTCGGAGATGAAATGTACATAGTCTACAACGACACGATAGACATAGACGAAGACATGGACGACGTAGAGACAAGCCGGGTGATGATAGACGGCGTCATGAACAATGCTGTGCCGATGAACATAACCCTGAAAGCCAAACCGGTGGATGCCGACGGCAACCTGATAAACGGCCTCAGCATAGACCTGACACCCGAAACGCTTGACTTGGGCGACAACAACCTTGCCATAATAGTGTCGGAGGAAAACGGCGGTAACGTGCTGGAATCGCTCAAAGGAATAGTACTGGAAATGACAGTGACCAACGAACAAGGCGAGAACATACATCTCAACTCAGGCCAGTATGTGATACTCAAAGACATGAAACTCCACTTGCCCGAAGGCATAGTAGTAAACAACTTATAAAAACCTGACCACAAAAACAACATCAATCTTATGAAAACAAAAATATTATCCGCCATATTGCTCCTGGCCGTATCGGTCGGCGCAAGCGCACAATCATTGAAATCAGGATACTTCACCGAAGGATTCACATACAGGCACCAGATAAACCCGGCATTCCAGCCGGAAAGAAGATACGTCAGCTTCCCGGTACTCGGCAACATGAACATAGGACTGAACGGCAACGTCGGCCTGTCCACATTCCTCTACGAAAGCAAAAAACCGGGATACGACCTCACCACGTTCCTCAGCAACGAAGTCAGCAGCGAGACATTCCTCAGCAAGCTGAAAGGGAAAAACAGAATAGGAGCAGACATCAACATGCAGATATTCTCGTTCGGAATGCCGATGCTCGACGGATTCTTCACATTCGATCTCGGTGTACATGCCGACATGAGGATGACAATGCCCAAAGACCTGTTCGTATTCATGAAAAAAGGTATGAGCAGCGATGTGACCCGCTATTCGCTGTCAAACATAGGAGCTTCGGCCAACAGTTACGTGCAGATTGCGCCGGGATACTCACGCAAGATAAACGACAAACTGACTGTGGGCGGAAAGCTGAAATTCCTCGTAGGCCTTGCACAAGTCAATGCGCAATATGACAACCTCGACATCACCATGTCGCAAGACCGTTGGCTGATACAGTCGCAAGGCTACATCCAGAGCGCAATAAAAGGATACGGACTCACATTCAAGGAAAACGAAGAGGGACACATGGCCATAGACGGATTTGACGAGACCACAGGCGGCATGGGACCCACCGGCTTCGGCATGGCCATAGATCTCGGCGCCACCTACCAGCTCCTCGACGACCTGCAGCTGTCGGCCTCCATTACCGACATAGGTTTCATGTCGTGGAAAAACGTGACAAGGGCCGATGCCGCATCCGAATTCCTCTTTGACGGATTTGAAGGCATCGTCACCGATGAAGACGACCCGGCCTATGAGGGCAACAGCATAGACGACCAGATGGAGCAGCTGGGAGACGACCTGGAAGACTTCTTCCGCTTCAGGGAAAACAAGTCGAAGACCAAATCGACCAAAGCTCTCGCCGCAACGCTCAACATCGGCGCGGAATACGTATTCCCATACTACGACAAACTGACATTCGCATTCCTGTCGTCGACCAGAATCAACGGCAAATACTCATCGAGCGAAGGACGTTTCTATGCCAACGTGGCTCCGGTCAACTGGTTTGAAGCATCCATCAACTATGCATGTTCCAGCTACGGCTCATCATTCGGATGGCTGCTCAACTTCCACCCCAGAGGATTCAATTTCTTCATCGGCAGCGACACGCAGTTCTTCAAGGTCAGCCCGCAGTTCATACCTGTAGGCAGAGCCAACGCAAATATCAGTTTCGGCATCAACTTCCCGTTCGGCGAACTGATAGACTGAGCCGCACCTGCATAATAATGACAGCATAAAAGTCCCGGCGCGTCCGGGACTTTCTTTTTTGCGCAAGGCCGACCGTCTGCGCAGCATCCACACCGCCGCAAGAGAGTGTCAGAAAAGGCCGGATAGAGCACCGCCCGGGATGTACGCCATCTTCGGCAAAGACCGAGCCGATCATCGGTCGGGATGGCGCACATCCCGGGCCGAGACCGAGCCGATCCCGAAAGCACACACTAAAAGCCCCTATCGGATGCCCCGTAAAAGATATTTCATTATCTTTGCAGCAATGTTGGAGGCAATCATAAACATATTGGTGAAAGGATTCATAATAGGCGTGATAGTATCCGCCCCTCTGGGTCCTGTAGGCGTGCTTTGCATACAGCGGACGCTCAACAAAGGCCGTTGGTACGGTTTCGTCACCGGCGTGGGTGCATCCATGAGCGACATACTCTACGCGCTGGCCACCGGCTACGGCATGAGTTTCATAGCCGATTTCCTGTCCAGGCAGATATACTGGTTGCAGATAATAGGCTCGGTGCTGCTTCTCATCTTCGGCATATACACATTCAGGAGCAACCCCGTCAAGTCCATACGCCCGGTATCGTCCAGCAAAGGCACATACATCCACAACCTTGTGACGGCCTTTTTCGTCACCCTGTCGAATCCGCTCATCATATTCCTGTTCATCGCGCTCTACGCACGTTTCGGCTTCGTGACGCAAGACATCAAGGTGTTCGAGCAGTTTCTCGGCTACTTCTCCATCATCATAGGAGCATTGACATGGTGGTTTTCTATAACCTACCTCATAAACAAAGTAAGAAAAAGATTTGACCTCAGGGGCATCTGGATCATCAACCGCACTATCGGCGGCATCGTAGTCATCGTATCGGCCATATCGTTCATAATGACCCTGACCGGCAAATCACTGTACTGACAAACCGCAAGCACACAAGCCTGAAGACATGTACATAGCACAACAACTGAAAGAAAAAAACATTGCCGAATACCTGCTCTACATGTGGCAGATAGAAGACATGGTCAGAGCCAACGGACTCGACATGGAAAAGATAAAAGCAAACATCATAGACAGATACGGCATAAGCGACAAAGAGAAAGACGCACTCGCGAGATGGTATGAAGACATCATCGGGATGATGACGGAAGAAGGGGTGAAAGAAAGCGGACACCTGCAAATCAACCGCAACATCATCATCATCCTCACCGACCTGCACAACGAAATCATAGCTTCGGGAAAAGAGCCGTTCTACTCGGCAGCCTACTTCAAGGCACTGCCGTACATCATCGAGCTGAGAAACAAAAACGGAAAGAAGCAGGAGCCGGAAATAGAGACATGCTTCGAAGCCCTCTACGGCATCATGCTGCTGCGTCTGCAAGGCAAGGAAATCACGGCCGACACGCAGAAAGCCATAAAGGAAATATCGGCATTCATCGCCATGCTGGCCGCATACTACGACAAAGACAAAAAAGGAGAATTAAAACTGGAAGACTGAATGGACAACATACTCATCACAGGAGCCAACGGACAATTAGGCTCCGAAATAAAGATACTCGCTGCACAAGATGCCGCAAACAGATACTTCTTCACCGACATAGACAGCCTCGACATCTGCCGCCCCGACGACATAGACAGATTTGTGGCCGAAAACGGCATAAACCTCATAATAAACTGCGCGGCCTACACCGATGTGGAGAAAGCGGAAGACAACAAAGACCTGTGCACCCGAATCAACGCCGAAGCCCCGCGACACCTCGCACAGTCGGCAAGCAGGCACGGAGCCGGACTCATACACATATCCACCGATTACGTGTTCGACGGACACTCATGCCTGCCCTACAGAGAGGAACACCCCTGCTCGCCCCAGTCAGTCTACGGCGAGACGAAAGCTCTCGGCGAAAGATACATAGCCGAATCGGGATGCAACGCCATAATCATCAGGACGGCATGGCTCTACTCCGAATTCGGCAAAAACTTCGTAAAGACCATGCTGCGTCTGGGCAGGGAAAGAGACTGCCTCAACGTGGTGTTCGACCAGATCGGCACACCCACCTACGCCCTCGACCTGGCAAAAGCCATACTGAAGATAAAAGACAGCACATTCGTGCCGGGCATATACCACTTCAGCAACGAAGGAGTATGCTCATGGTACGATTTCACCACAGAGATATTCAGGCAGGCCGACATCCGCTCGTGCAAAGTAAGGCCGGTACACACCCACGAATATCCCACCAAAGCAGCAAGGCCGTGCTACTCAGTGCTCGACAAGACCAAGATAAAAGATACCTTCGGGCTGGAAATCCCGCATTGGGCGGACTCGCTGTCGGTATGCCTGAAGAACATGGAAAAACAATAAATAAGACAAACGAACAAAACCATACAGCAAATATATGAACAACGAAATCCTCAGAAGAAGAACATTCGCCATAATATCGCACCCCGATGCAGGAAAGACCACCCTCACCGAAAAACTGCTGCTCTTCGGCGGACAGATACAGGTGGCGGGAGCAGTGAAAAGCAACAAGATAAAAAAGACTGCCACGAGCGACTGGATGGAGATAGAAAAACAGCGCGGCATATCGGTCACCACATCGGTCATGGAATTCGACTATGAAGGCTACAAGATAAACATTCTCGATACGCCCGGACACCAGGACTTCGCCGAAGACACATTCCGCACACTCACGGCAGTAGACAGTGTCATCATCGTGGTAGACAGCGCAAAAGGCGTGGAAGCACAGACACGCAAGCTCATGGAAGTGTGCCGCATGAGAAACACCCCCGTCATCATCTTCGCAAACAAGATGGACCGCGAGGGAAAAGACCCGTTTGAACTGCTCGACGAGCTGGAAGAGGAACTGCACATAAAGGTACGCCCCCTGTCATGGCCCATAGATCAAGGCCAACGGTTCAAAGGCGTGTACAACATCTACGAAAACAAACTCGACCTTTACACGCCGAGCAAACAGGTAGTGACCGAAAAAATAGAAGTGGACATTGACAGCAGCGAACTGGAACAGCACATAGGCGAAGAACAAGCCGGAAAACTGAGAGCCGACCTGGAACTGATAAGCGGCGTATATCCGGAGTTCAACGTAGACGAATACCTGCAAGCCAACATCGCTCCGGTATTCTTCGGCTCAGCACTCAACAATTTCGGCGTGAAAGAGCTGCTCGACTGCTTCGTCAAGATAGCCCCCTACCCGCGTCCAGTAGCGGCCGAAGAAAGGACGGTGCAGCCCGATGAAGAAAAATTCACAGGATTCATATTCAAGATTACGGCCAACATAGACCCCAACCACCGTTCGTGCGTGGCATTCTGCAAGGTCTGCTCGGGCAAATTCATAAGAAACGCACCCTATAAGCACATACGGCACAACAAGATAATGCGGTTCTCATCACCCACGCAGTTCATGGCTCAAAAGAAAAGCACCATAGACGAGGCTTGGGCAGGAGACATCATAGGACTGCCCGACAACGGCACTTTCAAGATAGGCGACACGCTCACCGAAGGGGAGACACTGCATTTCAAGGGACTGCCGAGCTTCTCGCCCGAAATGTTCAAATACATAGAAAACGCCGACCCCATGAAAGCCAAACAGCTCAACAAAGGCATAGACCAGCTCATGGACGAGGGAGTGGCGCAGCTGTTTGTCAACCAGTTCAACGGCAGGAAAATCATAGGCACCGTGGGCCAACTGCAATTCGAGGTGATACAATACCGCCTGCTCAACGAATACAATGCATCATGCCGCTGGGAGCCGCTCAACCTGTACAAGGCATGCTGGATAGAAAGCGACAGCCCCGAAGAACTGGAATCTTTCAAAAAGCGCAAATACCAGTTCATGGCCAAAGACCGGGAGGGGCGCGATGTCTTTCTGGCCGACAGCAACTATGTGCTGCAAATGGCGCAAAACGACTTCAAGCACATCAAGTTCCACTTCACAAGCGAATTCTGAAAACAACCACACCGTTCAACAACAAACTCCCCCGCCAGATGTCATGCGATGAGACGGCGGGGGAGTTCGTCACAGTAGGACACAAAAAAAGGAGACCCCAAGTCTCCTTTCCGAGCCTCTTGTCGGATTCGAACCAACGACCCCGAGATTACAAATCACGTGCTCTGGCCAACTGAGCTAAAGAGGCAAACAAACGGATAAGCTACCTGCATCGCACCGCTGCACATGGTACCTTTGCTGCGGTCAAGCCCTGGAGGATTGCACGGAGCTGGTCGTGCAGGACTTATCCGAGTGCAAAAGTAGTCATATTTTTCATTACGGCAAACAAAAAGCGCATTTTTTCTTTTCACCGCATAGAAACCGGAGCCGGAAAGACGCGAAAAGTAAAAGGCAGTTTGCAAAATAGGGCGCAAAGAAAAGACAAAACATAAAAAACAGGTCATCAGCTGAAAAAACTTCCGTCTTTGCAAGCGACAGATATTGCAAAAACAATAAATATGTCTATATTTGCCGAATGTACACAGAGCAAAAGCATCCGGAATGCCGGACAACAAAAAAAGAAACATCAACAAATTCTAAATAAAAACACAGGTAAAATGAAAAAATTAGTTCTTTTATTCGTTTTGATCTTTGCAGGCATGTCCCTTTGCAAAGCACAGCTTCCGTCCGTAATGTTGAAAGACATCAACGGTAAGACAGTCAACACAGCTGAGTTGAACAACGATGGCAAACCGTTTGTCATCAGCTTCTTCGCATCATGGTGCAAACCATGCTTGAGAGAATTGAAAGCCATACACGAGGTTTATCCCGACTGGCAGGACGAAACAGGAGTGAAAGTCATTGCAGTATCTATCGATGCAGGACAGAACTCGTACAAGGTAAAACCGTTCGTAGACGCTGAAGGATGGGAATACGACGTATTGCTCGACCCGAACAGCGAATTCAAGAAAGCAATGAACATCAACATGATTCCGGCAGTGTTCCTGCTCGACGGCAACGGAAAAATCGTAGCTAAGCACAACTCCTACACCGACGGAGGAGAACAGGAGCTTTACAAAGAGATAAAAGCTCTCGTGGAATAATAAGGAAAAAACAGAAACAAAGGCGTGTCAGGACGTTGTCCCGGCACGCCTGAACATACTAATCAATATCGCGTTAATAAAGAAATGAAGTACATCAACTACCGCATGCTCGGCTTGTCCGCACTATTCTGCACGGCAGTCGGAGCAATGGCGCAAACAGACGGCAAAGGTTTCACCCTGTCGGGAAGCCTGCAGACCGACATCCTCTTCCCCGAAGAAGACGAAGCCATAGGAACAGGCAAGTACAATGACGACTGCCTCAGCAACACATACGTAGACCTCAACCTCCTGAGCAAGTATGTAGATGCAGGAGCCAGACTGGAATACATGCATGCCCCGCTGCCGGGATTTGAAGCCGGATTCAAAGGACAGGGACTGCCATACATATATCTGAAAGGTAAATACAAAGGAGTGGAACTCACGGTGGGCGACTTCTACGAACAGTTCGGAAGCGGCTTCGTGCTCCGCGCATACGAGGAGAGAAGTCTCGGCATAGACAACTCCATCAGGGGAGGAAAGCTCACATTCAGCCCGTACAAGGGCATCAGCGTCAAGTTGCTCGGCGGCTCGCAGAGACACTACTGGGAGCGCAGCGACGGATGGCTCTACGGAGGTGACATAGAGCTGAACGTGGAGCAGTGGTCCAAACGCATGATGGAAAACAACTGGTTCTTCATGCTCGGAGGTTCGTTTGTAGGCAGATACCAGGATGCCGATGACAACATCATCTACCCCAACCCGGCTGACCAGAAACTGAAACTCCACCTGCCCGAGATGGTTTCGGCATTCGATGTAAGGGCACGCCTGCAAAAAGGCAACTACAGCGTGCTAGCCGAATACGCCATGAAGTCGCAAGACCCGTCGGCAGACAACGGATATATCTATAAGAAAGGTACTGCCGCCATGATCTCGGCATCCTACTCCAAACGGGGCATGAGCATCGTGCTCCAGGCCAAGAGGAGCGATGACATGATGTTCCGCAGCCAGCGCGACATCAGCGGAACAGCCCTCACCGTCAACCATCTGCCCGCATTCGCATACCAGCACACCTACGCGCTGGCAGCCCTCTACCCCTATGCCACACAGCCCGACGGCGAATGGGCATACCAGGCAGAATTCCGCTACAACTTCAAGCGCCGCACCCCGCTGGGCGGAAAGTACGGCACAGACATAGCGGTTAACTTCTCGCACGTGCGTTCCATAGACCACCAGTACAAATACAACCAGTGGGGACAGACCATGGGTAGCGAAGGCTACACCTCGTCTTTCTTCAAGACAGGCAAGCTCTACTACCAGGACCTGCACTTCGACCTCTCGAAGAAACTGACCAAGAAGGTGAAAATCAACTTCATGTACATGTGGCAGAAATACAACCAGAACGTGGTGGAAGGACATGCCATCAACGGCGACATAGTCAACTCGCACATATTCGTGTATGACGGAAAATACCAGCTCAACGACCGCGTCACTCTCCGCACAGAAGCGCAATATCTGCACACCAAGCAGGCCGAGGGCGACTGGGGACAGATACTCGCCGAGCTCTCCGTACTGCCGTATCTCATGTTTACAGTATCAGACATGTACAACTTCGGCACCACCGACCAGCACTACTATCTCGGCATGGTCACGTTCAACTATCACGGACACCGTCTCGCCGCATCCTACGGCAGGACACGCGCAGGCTACAACTGCTCGGGAGGCGTATGCCGCTACGTGCCGGCCAGCAAAGGTTTCCAGATTTCATACAACTTGACATTCTAAACAAACATAAGGAACAGGAAAATGAAAAAACTATTTTACATATTCGCAGCAGCGGTGGCAATGACACTCGCAAGTTGCGATCAATATGACGGAGACGAACGTTTCGAGGAAATAACCGGAGAGAATGGCTCTACGGGAGGAGACACGGGCGAAAGCTTCACCCGCAGGATACTCGTGGAAGACTTTACGGGACAAGGCTGCGTGAACTGTCCGATTGGCGCACAACTCCTGACACAGCTGAAAGAAGAAGTCTACGGTGAAAGAATGATAACAGTCTCCATGCATGCAGGTGGCCTTTCACTCGGCTATCCTCTCCACTCCGAAACAGCTGAAGAATACATGAGCGCACTCAGTGTAAAAAACAACCCTGCTCTCGGAATAAACAAGAAAACCGCTTGGGACGGAGTCATAGACAACTGGACTTCACTCATTAGCCAAGAGGCAGCAGACGAAACAGCCGACATGGACATAACCATGGCAAGCACTCTCAACGGCAGGGAACTGGAAGTGCTTTATTCTGTGGACTTCTGCAACGATGTGACTGACTCCCTCGGAGTGCAGATCTACCTGATAGAAAACGACATAATAGATTATCAATCCACTCCACAGGGACATAACGAAGAATACAAACACAACCACGTATTCAGAATGTCGCTCAATGACGTATGGGGCAAAACCCTGAAAGGAGAATCAGGCGAGATAAGATACCTCAAGGGGGAGAAATACTACGGTAGCACAGCCAAAGTGACAATCCCCGAAGACTACAACATAGACAACTGCGCCCTTGTGGGATATGTGTTCACATACTCCGATGACGAGACCAAGCACATAGCCGAAGTGCTGAACACAAACGAAGCGCACCTGTAAAAGGCGAAAAAGTTAAATAATCAATAAAAATATCCTGGATGCTATAATCTTCAGGATATTTTTTATTACTTTGAGGCGGTTTAGCAGAATGAAATAAAAACAACTTAAAACAATATTAGGATTATGAAAAAATTTATACTTTCAGCAATGGCAATGTTTGCCATGACAGCAGCAATTAATGCTCAGTCTCTCGTTTTTGAAATAGATGGTGTAGAATATGAAAGCGGCTCAACTTTCACATACGAAAAGAAATTCCTCCAAGAAGACATGGGCTACAAAAAAAATGCAGAAATAGCCATGAAATTAAAAAACGTATCTTCAACACCTATCACATTCAAATTCAAAAATGCAGGAGACTTGATAAGCGCACCGGAAGGATATGAAAGGAACTTCCAAATATGCACAGACATGTGCTACATGGGTGACGATATTCCGGAATTCACAATAGAGGCCAACTCATATCTTATGGCATACGGTGTTACAGCTCCTGCTTCACTCCACATTAATAACTTGGATGGCATACTCGGTGATGTAGAAGTTCGTTACGAAGCTTCAAACGTGAACGATCCAAGCGATGTATATACATTTAATGTAGTATGCAAATTCATCGACAAAGCCGCTATCTATGATGCAGAGGTTATAAACAACATGTTCATCTCTCAGAACGGCAACGGCAAGGTGACTTTCAACTACAACTTCAAAGATGCCGCACGCCGCTATCTCAACATAGTGAACGTGACAGGCCAGGTAGTGGCAAGATATGAAATCAGCGACATGGAAGGCGCGTTTGAAGTACCCGCCACTCTCGGCAAAGGCATGTACATCTACTCCATAGAGCAGAACGGCAAGAAAGTAGCAGCACACAAATTCATCGTGAAATAAAAGTATAGGCAAGTAAAAAAAATGCCTCTGTTTTCATAATATTTTGAGCGGCCTCGTGCCGCTCTTTTTATATACAATTACCAGAACCGCCAGCAGCAAGACCTCACGTAAAAAACAGATGCCAAGGATGGCACACATCCCCGCCCGGGCATATAGCACACGGCCATAGAACGGAGCAAAGGGCAGGACAACATGCTATTGTACAACAAGATTGCAAACACGCAAAAAAAGCCCCCGAAAGCCTGTCACGGCTTTCGGGGGCTTGATGCCTGCCATCCTCAGGACATGCCTTATTTGGCTGAAGTCTTTTTAGCCCTTGCGGCTTTGCGCGGAGCAGGTTTTTCCTCAGCCTCAGCTTTCGGCTTCTCCTCCATGCGCAATTTCTCCACCTGCTGTTTCAGCTCGGCTATTTCGCAATTGGCCGTATCAAGGCGCCCTTTCAGGAACTTGATTTCATCGTTCTGATTGTTGACCACAGTGGTATAAGAGTTGATTTCTTCATTGTCCATACCTTCCGGGAACAGCTCATTGACGCGGTTCACAAAGTCGGCCAAGATATTCATGTAATTGGTGAAAGCGTCAAACGGCGAATCGAATATGCCTCTGTCTACCGTAATCCCCGAATTTTTTGTAGTCATATAATGGAAATTGTCGCAAGCCTGCAAGCAGTCCCAGTCCTGCTTGATGAGACGGTTGTTGCACAGGCGCACCCTTTCAGCTATGCCATAGAGCTTGTCGAGAGCCTCGCGCTGCATGACATTGCCCTCCCAAGGACTGGTATCGCGCTCCTCATCACACCACGATATGGGATAGGGCACATCAATGGACGATGCCGGCGCCAGGCCCGCAATAATCTCGGAAGGCGTTGAGAAAGTCATGGACTTCTCGGCTGCACATGCCGGTATGGCTTTCAGGAACTCTAGTATGTTAGATGAAAGCGGCTGCGCCATGCCGAACGCACTCAAATCCATGCAGATGTTTATGACCTGCTCGGCTTCGGGCATGGCCGCGATCTTCGCAATGTATTTGTCGGCAAAAAGCGGATATTCACTCCAGTCCGGATTGGAGAAACGCAGGCTTATGTCATCAGAAAGATTGAAATCGCGCAACAACAGCTTCAGATTGGGAGCCAAGTTGCAATTGTACACATAATGAGGACTCTTCCACCCCAATATGTGCTTCGCACCTTCGGTGAACATGCCCTTGAATCCCAGTCCGGCCACCACCGCTCCTATCTCATCGGAATAAATCATGTTGGAATTGGCGAAAACCGACGGGGTGCGTCCGAACAGCTGTCTGATTTTACTGCATTGCCTTTTCACCTCGTCTTTGAATCCTTCCACATCTTTCAACGATGACAGTCCATAAGAATACGGCTGCGCCACAAATTCGCAACATCCGGTAGCGGCAAGCTCCTGAAGCATCTCAATCACATCGGGAGCATGCATTTCAAGCTGATCCAAAGCCACTCCCGATATGCCGAGAGCAAAGCGGAAAGAGCCGTTGGACTGTCTTATCATCTCTTTCAAGGCAGAGAGAGCCGGCATATACGATTTCTCCGCCACTTCCTCGATGCCCGTCTCATTGACATAATCGTCATAATAATAATGATCGGCATTTATGTCGAAAAAACGATATCTCTTGAGATGAAACATCTGGTGTATTTCAAAATAAAAACATATTGTCTTCATAATAAATATTTGATTTTATATGTGTTATCTGTAATTTTTCAATACTGCGTCATAAATGGTTCGTATCTTTTTTCCGACATTCTCCCATGTTATGGCATCAACTTCTTTCTTGCCCTCTTCCCTGAGATAGCCGTAAAGCGACGGCCTCGTGCAAATGGAATATATGGCATCGGCCATGGCATGTATGTCCCAATAATCAATCTTGATGCACTTGTCCAGTATCTCAGCGCAGCCCGACTGCTTGGATATGATGGTCGGCACGCTCACCTGCATAGCTTCGAGCGGAGATATGCCGAATGGTTCGGAGACAGACGGCATGATATATACATCGCTCGACTTCAACACCTCATACACCTGCTTCCCTCTCATGAAACCGGGAAAATGGAAATGGTCGGCTATGCCTCTTTCTGCAGCCAGCTGTATCATCTGGTTCATCATGTCGCCGTTGCCTGCCATGACGAAACGCACGTGCTTGGTCTTTGACAGCACAAGTGCGGCGGCCTCGACAAAGTATTCAGGTCCTTTCTGCATGGTGATACGTCCTAGGAAAGTCACAATCTTTTCTTTCGGATTGTGATGTGGCACTATGTCAAGCACCTCCTGCGACACGGGATCTACCGCATTGTGTACTGCCGTCACCTTGCGTGGGTCTTGGTGATATTTGTTGATGACAGTCTGACGGGTAAGCTCGCTCACACACATGATGTGGTCGGCATAATCCATGCCGTTTTTCTCTATGGCATACACCGTAGGGTTCACATTTCCCCTGCTCCTGTCATAGTCGGTGGCATGCACGTGGATGACCAGCGGCTTTCCCGATACCTGCTTGGCATGGATACCGGCCGGATAAGTGAGCCAGTCGTGCGAATGTATAATGTCGAACTGCTGTTGGCGCGCCACCACTCCGGCCACGATGGAATAGTTGTTTATCTCCTCGTGCAGATTGTCAGGATAACGTCCGGAAAACTCTATGCAGCCTAGATCGTTGGTGTGCATATAATTGAAATCGGCATAAATATGGTCGCGCAGGTCGAAATACAATTGCGGGTCCATGTATTTCCCCACCCTTTCCGCTACATAGTCTCTCGATACATCGCGCCACACTACCGGCGTACTGTTCATGCCTATGAGCTTCACGAAACTCTGGTCTTCATCGCCCCACGGCTTCGGAATGCAGAAGACGATGTCCATGTCTTCCTGTTTGGACAATCCGCGTGTCATACCGTAGCTCGCAGTGCCGAGACCTCCCAATATATGAGGCGGGAATTCCCACCCGAACATCAAAACTTTCATATGGCGTTCCCTCCTTCCTGGTTCATCTTATTCAATAAATTCATTACTCGCTGTATCTCTGCAATATTCATGGCAAAAGAGACTGCCCCATGTCCTCTGAACGGCGGGTTGCCGTCATACAGTTCGGAGAACGTCCCAATGCAATAACGGCTCATCTCCGATTCAAGCCCTATCAGCTGACGCTCCACAAACGAGACTCCGCTCATCTTGTAAATCTTCAAATACGCCTCGAAATATGCTCCGAGCAGCCACGGCCATGCCGTGCCCTGATGATAGGCATAGTCTCTCTGCACCTGCGGGCCTGTATATATGGGATTGTATCCTCCGCTCTTAGGGCTCAGGGTACGCAGCCCGTTGGGGGTAAGCAACTCTTTCGTAACTATGTCCACTACTTGTTTCTTCTGTTTCTTGTCAAGAGGGGAGTAGTCGAGAGAAGCGGCAAATATCATATTGGGTCTGACGCTCCAATCGGTCATCGGTCCGTCTACGTAATCGAACAGATAGCCGTATTCGTTTCTGAAAGTATCGACAAACGACCGTTCGGCCCGCCTCGACAAATCGTCCATGCGGTATTTCAACTGGCCGTTGCCTTTCAACAGGCATATTTCCGACACAAAGCACAATGCATTATACCACAAAGCATTGAACTCTACTATATATCCTGTTCTCGGTACTACCGGACGTCCATAGACGGTTGAGTTGATCCACGTCACAGCCTTGTCACGTCCTTCGGAATACACCAACCCGTTGTCATGCACATGCAGATTGCCGTGCTTGCCATCGCAAAGATACGTCATGATGTCCATTATCAGATTGCCGTACTTCTCGCTGCATCGCTCAAGCGAAGTGAATTTGGCATATTGCTGGAAGCACCACATAGCCCACAGGAACACATCGGGATGCTCCATTTCATAGATTTTCACCGACAGCGGCATGCCGTTCATGAAATCTCTGACTGCTTTCTCCGCCGTAGCCATAGCCGACTCGAATTCATCGGTCTCATTTATGGCCAGTGTCAGTCCCGGCAAAGATATGAACATGTCCCTCGCACGGCATTTGAACCACGGGTAACCGGCCAGGATGTAATGCTCTCCGTCTTTCTTGTTGTGGAACTGATGCGCACTGTTTTTCAGGCAATGCATGAAATTGTCGCGCGGTGTCCTTTCGTCCGCCTCAGCCTGGAACATGGCAAGAAGTTCATCGGTATCTATTTCCGAGACACCGGCAGAAAAGACTATGCTCTCTCCTTTCTCTATGCCCACTTCAAAATATCCGGGCACATACAAATCTTCATTGAAGTCATAACCTCTCTCCTGCTCCTTACCATATTCTATGCCTCTGTACCAGTCGGGCATGAAATGGAAATCCACCTGTTTGTTGAACTGCATATACAAGTCCGGATAGCCGGCATACATGCAAGTCCTGATGCCGTTTTTCACTTCAAAATACTCTCTGCTGTAGTCATTGTTCTCATGAGTATATTCCCTCACGCTCCTGAATGCGAGGAACGGCCTGAAACGCAGCTTTGTCTCTGAATGTGCATTCAGCAAAGTGTAGCGGATAAGTATCCTGTCCTCAAAATGCCGGAACACGGTTTCCTTTTTCAGAATAACTCCGCCGACATTGTAAATCGTTGCCGGAACTTTCTCACAATCATATTCCCTGATATATTTATGACCGCGCGGAGAATAGTTATTTCCCTGATACTTATGCAACCCGAGATTGAACTCCGCCCCATGCTGCACCACAGTAGCATCGAGAGACGAAATCAGCACATGGTTCTCGTCATCCAGTTCCGGTATGGGAATCACCAGCAAACCATGATACTTCCTCGTATTACAGTCCGTAATCGTTGTGCAATGATATGCTCCCGAACGATTGGTCCTGAGAATTTCTCTCGGCAGAGATTCTTCAAGGTTTGTCATAAGCGTTTTGTCAAATCGCAAATAACTCATAGTCGTTTATG
>DVIH01000083.1 GCA_018711405.1 Candidatus Avibacteroides excrementipullorum
TAAGGGTCGAACTTCTGTATTGTAACTTTGTAACCTCTGGCTTGCAGTAGCTTTCCTATAGACGATGATATGATGCCCTTGCCCAGTGAAGAAGCCACACCGCCTGTAACAAAAATGTATTTAGTATCTGCCACGATTGTAAGAATTAAAATGTACTCTACTTAAAAACGTTGCAAAGTTACAAAATAAAAATGAGGGGCATATTAAATTACAGCGGAAATATATTTACAGTTTCAGACACACTTCCGTCCCGAAGCATGAAGAACCATTGCCATGGAAATGTCCCGCCACTATCCGGCATGACTGCCACCCGATATCGACCTGTAATTTCTCAATTTGGGAAACGTTTCGGCATACAGCATTCTGTTAACAAAGCACGCACAAAGCCGGCATAAACCATTTGCCGGAAAAACGGAATATGACATTGCGCATGGGACAAGTGCCTGTACAAGTATATTTTTTTCAGATTTTCTTCTGTCGGTAAACTATTCATACTCAGCTTTAATTACTTTAGGGTAACCATCTTACTTTTCAGTAAGTACTTGTATACTAGCCTATCACACACTATCTTTGCACTACCGGAAAGATAACCGGTTTTCATTGCAAAATGAAATTTACTTTATTAATTATACAACATTATGAGCAACATCAAAGTTATGAACAAGGGTACAAAATACACCCATGCGTCAGTAGGAACCTTGAAAAATTTCGAGGGAAAAGAATTTGTAAAAGAATCTACCGGAGCCACCTCGTGTGAAATTTCGTTTGGGACACTTGCTCCGGAAGCGGCAGTGTCTTTCTTCCACAGCCACAAGGCCAACGAAGAGAATTATATCATTCTTTCGGGTAAAGGACGGTTTCAAGTGGACGATGATGCTTTCGACATAGCGGAAGGTTCGATCATCCGCGTCTCCACAGGTTGCGATCGCAACATAAAATGCACTTCACTAGAACCTATGACATATATATGCATACAGGCCAAAGAAAGCAGTCTGGGTGGATACACCATGACTGATGCCGAAATGACAGAACGCAAAAGCCTGCTATAACAGCCGGATGCAAAATGAGACAACGGGAAACCTCCATTTGAGGAGCGGCTTCCCCGTTTTTATATTCTTTCATGCCATTGCAAACACAAACAAGCAGCAAAACGGACAAACGACCATGCAACAGACACAGTCCTGCCGGACAGCATACTGAACGAATACTGTATCTATAAATACATATATACCGACCGCAACAAATCAGAACGAATAATGCGCGAAATGCGCCGCAGGAAAACACTGTCGCTTTGGAAACTCGACTATACAGAGGGAGACTTGGACTATAATACCGGACGCTACCGAGAAACTCTGAAACATTACAAGGCAGCCTTGGAAAGCAGACATGTGCAAAGCAACGACACACTGCAAATGGAACTTCTGTACAGGCAGATATCATGCCATGACTGGCTGCACAATGAGAGCAGCAAGATGCGGTGTGTGAAACTGCTTATGAACCTGGCCAGGAAAACCGGACACCGTCCCATGGAATCAATAGCCCTGTTCAACATGGGCAAAAGCCTATATTATCACAGGGAGACAATGACAGAGACAAGGCTGAAGCCGAAGAATGCTACAAGCTATTCTGCAAACTCGACAACGACCTCAGCCGCAACAACTATCTTATCTGGACAATACGATGAGATATTCCGCATCAGCCTTCCCCGTGAACGTCTTCTCATAGAACAGCAAGACACTGTAAATTACTACATGTCCTCTGTCATAAAGACTTTGGGCTATGTCTGCCGTGACATAGGCGACTATAGGAAATCATCCTCTTACATTGAAAGGCTCGCCCTGCTGCGCGACAGCCTGAAACACAGAGAACAGGAAAGTGCGGCACAAGAATATGCGACTTTGTATGAAAGCAAGGAAAAAGACTTGCAACTGCAAAAAAAATAATTTCAGCAAAGAAGACATGATGAAAGGCATGCACACCCCGGTCAACAGGTTCTCCAGACTGTTCACTAAATACACCGGAAAATCTTTCTCCGAATACATGCAGAACCTGAAACTTAACTTATACATGCCGCACGCCTCCTGCACGACCACACCAACCGGACAATGGATGCCGTAGCGGAACAATGCTGCATGTCGCTCAGGACATTCCACAGACTCTTCATAAAAAATACGGCATGACACCTCAGACATACCAAAAAGAGGAATCGGAAAAACACTGAGAAAACGACAGACAGTCATCCGTTTGCATATTGCCAGTTGAGATTTGGCACAACTACTGCGACCATAATTGTCGCAAAACAGGACAATCGACCTACATTTGTGCCGATAAATAACCATAAAAAAAAATAGAATAAAATGAAACAAATCAAATTTCTTTCAATACTGCTTCATTGCAGCAACTGCGACATTCATGGCATTCAACAAAGAGGACAATCCGTCCGATCCCGGAAACATAGGCAGAGGAAATACAACACCCGCTACTGCCGACATCACATACAGCGTGGACGACAAATAACTATATACAGTCCCCGCCACTGAACATACTAAAGAGATCATCGCCGCACAATGCGCACGGTCTCTTTTTTTTTCATAATCGCCACACATCTCAGACATAAGTCCAAACGAAGCAGACAGCGCAAAAATTAATCTCACCTATATCTTTTTGACACATCTGCCACGATATTGCATAGCTGCAATGGCATCTTTGCTGTGTCAATAATGACTAACGACATCCGAGTCTCAACATCATGTCAATTATGATTAATCGCGAGAAGAACATTAAATATTAAAATTATGGCAACAAAGAAATTGACTAACGAATTTATGGAGAAAATCCTCAATGATTCAGCATGGAAAGAAATTTCAGGAGACTTTGCCTGGACAGAACAGATGCTCGAAAAGCACAAGGACAAAGTAGATTGGAAAGAAATTTCCCAAAACTACCACATTGTATGGACACCTGCAATGCTTGACAAGTTCAAGAAACTCATCGACTGGCAAGCACTGTCAGGCACAGATTGCGAAACCATCCTGACAGAAAACTGCTTGGAGCAGTTTAAAGACTATTGGGATTGGAAAGAAATTTCGGGTAATAGGAATATTGAACTAAATTACCAGTTGATTGACAAATTCATAGATCTATGGGATTGGCCAAAACTAATCAATCATTGCAATTATCACAAGCTGTTCAATGCAGATTTCCTTGAACGCTATGCCGACAAGATTCCGGCAAGCCAACTGCAAGATTCCCGCCTGTGGAGGGAACTCGTAAAAGAACGGGCGAAAGAACTCAAAGTTGAAATAATATCTTAAAGCTAAAGGAATCTTGTAGAACCGCCATAAACAGAACGTGAAAGCCATGAATCATGTAGTCAGAATGTGCGATTTGAGTTTCGACCCGAAACTCTTTGAAACATTCCACTGCGGCACAGTCTTGGACGAACTTTTGAGTTCGCACCAAGGTCTGCCCCGTGGTGTGAACTATATGATTATCGGTGATCCCGGTGTGGGCAAGACCACCATCATCCTTGACATGCTGGCCAATATGCAAAATCGCTATCCGAAAGCCAGGATACTCTTTGTGAGTGCCGAAATGAACGAGATAGACCTCACTGTGTATGTGGAGAGATACCCGAAATTCCGGACACTTCCCATCCTCTTTGTGGAATCTGATTTTGACAATGAAATTCACAATTGGGATGTGGTCAAAGAAGTTGTAGGACAAGGGTGGGACATTGTGGCCATTGATTCATTCTACGAACTGCAAGGCATAATCAAAGATGAAGAAAACATTCGCATGAAAGATGCGGAAAGTTGGCTTTTGCAACTTATCAAGAAGCAGAACAAGGGGCAGAACGACCGCCATCTCAATTGTACCTTCCTGACTATCCAACAAGTAACAAAGTCAGGTAATTTTGTCGGTTCAAACAGGTTGAAACATTCTATCACCGCTATGATGGAACTCCGTTTGGAGAATCCGAAGAACATTTATTCCGACCGTTTCATAACCTTTTCAAAACATCGCCGAGGCGATGTAGGTGTGAAGCTATTCTATAGTCTGAACAGTACGGGTGATGTTTCTTTTGACGAACAACGTTTCCTCCAAGACCGACATATAAAGCATATGCAGAGCGAAGTGGCCGGACAAATACGCGACTTTGCCGATCAATTTGACAAACTTTTTACCCCAGATTGATATGACCAATTCAGATTTTCAATTCAAAAAACAACAATTCATGCAGGGATTATGGCCACATAAGACTGTAGCCATGAGCGAAATTACCCATGTAGGAGAGAACATATATTCTATAGCAGGAACAGAAGTGCCTGCCGGCAATGTCTTTACTGATGCATACGACCACATCATCGGCATTGACAGCCGACAAAGAGAGATGGTAAAAGAAGCATCGGGCGAAACAGGGCTGACCAATTACCGCAACTACATCAACATGGCTTCAAATATGCAGAAGCCTAAATCTGTGGTAGTGATTGCTTCACCTCAAAGCCGACAACTCACAGATATAATCCCCATTGTGGATGAGTATATTTCACCGACTTTATTTTTTGATTTCGCTGAAATAATGTCAGAAGAAACAGGTTACATGATCCCGGATCTTAAGTTCAACCAATCTGTAACCCCGCGCATTACCATTATATACACCAGTTCGCAAGGGCATACGCACCGGTTTGGGCCGGGAGAAGATTTCATGACGGACGGCTTCTATCTTGCTTGGACTCCGGCACATGTCGAATTAGGACATTATTACGAACGATTGGTATGCGTCAATGGCCAGACTATCAGAGAAAAATGCAAAGATGCCACCGTGCATAAACTGTCTTCTGATGAAATCCGAAAGATGATTGCACTGGTGAAGAGCAAACAGTTCTTCGCACAAGGCATCGAGCAATTCGGAAAACTGTTTGCAGTGGCATCAACATCAAGGATATCCTTGTCGGAAATGGGCAAGGCGCAAAAGATACTGACTGTTCAAGGAGTCGAGAAAGAACTGGCAGAGGAATTGATACCGTATGATGAAGTACGCAAAGCCTACGAAAGAGCAGGATATTACGACCGCCGTAAAGAACACTTGATGAAAGGCGAAGGGACTGTTTGGGATACATACAATTCACTCACTCAATTTGCCACCCATACCACGATATGGGAACATCAGGATCATCGGCGTATCAATGTTATGAATGAAGCCGTCAATCTGCTAAAGAAGAAACCGGACATCGTAAACTACATAGATATCTATTGATATGCAGAGTCCTTTCATCAAATACATAGCCAATACACAGCATTATGACGATGTATTGGCTCGTGTGGCTTCAGTAAAAAATACCTTATGGATAGGTACGGCCGATATAAAAGATGTATATGTAAAATCGGGCATGACAGCAATCCCCCTGTTGGCAATATTTGATAAACTTGTCAAGAGAAGTGTAGCAATCCGCCTTATTCACGCCAAAGAGCCGGGACCTATATTCAGAAAAGAACATGAGAAATTTCCTGCATTATGGTCATCAATGGAAATGACACTATGCCCACGTGTTCATTTCAAACTGATGATATTCG
>DVIH01000084.1 GCA_018711405.1 Candidatus Avibacteroides excrementipullorum
AAAATACAACGAAATGATCATCACTTCCTTAAGAACAAGAAAAGGTCTGGACATGCAGGAACTAAGAATGAAATTCGGAGAGAACTATTACGACTACTGCCTGAAAAACGCAAGGAAATATCTGAATGACGAGGCACTCATGACGCTGGACAACGGCATAATGAAACTGAGAAAAAGAGGCATATTCATTTCCGACATGATAATGGAAGACCTGATGCGTATCGACTGATTTTCACACGGTTTTACAACCCGCCGAAAGATCGGCCCGATCCCGGACGATGATCGGCTCGGTGTCGGGCAAAGATGTACGCCATCCCGGGCAAAGATGGCGTACATCCCGGACCGACATGAAAAACACGATGTGAAGGCATAAAAAAAAGACCTGCCCCGACCGACAGGTCGAGACAGGCCGAAACATGAATAAGAGTATTATTACCCCAAATAAGATTTCAAAAGTTTGCTTCTCGAACTCTGGCGGAGACGGCGAATGGCTTTTTCCTTAATCTGCCTTACACGTTCTCTCGTCAGTCCGAACTTGTCTCCAATCTCTTCCAACGTCATCTCTTGAGTGCCTATGCCGAAAAACATCTGTATGATATCTTTCTCACGATCGGTCAATGTGGACAAAGCCCTGTCTATCTCTTTCGACAACGACTCGTTGACAAGGGTGCGGTCGGCCATTGGCGAATCGTCATTGACAAGCACATCGAGCAGACTGTTGTCTTCCCCTTCCACAAAAGGCGCATCCACCGATATATGTCTTCCCGACACTTTCAGCGTATCGGAAATTTTGTCTACCGGTATTTCCAGCTGGTCGGCCAGTTCTTCGGGCGAAGGACGGCGTTCGTTTTCCTGTTCAAATTTGGAAAAAGCTTTGCTGATTTTATTCAGCGAACCGACTTGGTTCAGAGGAAGCCTAACGATTCTGGCTTGCTCGGCAAGAGCCTGCAATATGGATTGTCTGATCCACCACACCGCATAGCTGATGAATTTGAAACCTCGTGTCTCATCAAATTTCTCGGCAGCCTTTATCAACCCAAGATTACCTTCGTTTATAAGGTCGGGCAAACTCAAGCCCTGATTCTGATATTGCTTTGCAACAGAAACCACAAATCGCAGATTGGCACGGACAAGCTTCTCCAAAGCTATGTTTCCTTCCACCCCGCCTTTCCGTATTTTTTGTGCTAATTCTACTTCTTCCTCTACCGTGATTAGGTCTTCACGACCGATTTCCTGAAGATACTTGTCAAGAGATGCGCTTTCTCTGTTAGTAATACTTTTGGTAATTTTTAGTTGTCTCATTCTTACATAAGAAATTTTCCTTGCGAAAATACAAAAAATATCAGTACGAGCTTTCGGCCGGCCGGCTTTTTTACACATTTTAATATAGCCCGTCTTTGTATGGCAAAGCCTGTCTCCTACACTTCAAAAATCTGCCCGTCATAAGCAAGAGACATGCTTTCGGGCAAAGACTCGCACACCTCGCGGTGTAGCCCTATCTGGTGGCTCATGTGTATAAACACCGTTTTCTTGGCCGCTATACGTTTCGACAGGTCTATGGCCTCGCCCAACGATTGGTGAGTGGCATGCGGCTCTATGCGCAAGGCATTGACGAGCAAAAGATCCAATCCCCCTAAACGGCAGAATGTCTCTTCGCGCATCAAGGACATGTCTGTTATGTATGCCATCCCCCCTATCCTGTAGCCCAACACAGGAAGCTTGCCATGCATCACCTCCAAAGGGAGGATTTGCACGCCTTTGACCTCAAAACCTTCTCCGGCTTTTATCTCATGCAACTCAAGTCGCGGAGAACCCGGATATTTGTCCATGCCGAAACAATAGGAAAAGTTGCGTTCCAGATAAGTTTTCGAGATATTGTTACAATATATGTCTATAGGATTAAACCGTGTGAACGGGCGCAAGTCATCTATGCCGGCAACATGGTCATAGTGAGTATGGCTTATGAGAACAGCATCTATGCTTTTAAGCGAGGCGCGTATGGCCTGCTCTCTAAAATCGGGTCCGCAGTCGAGCAACAGAGAGACTCCGTCTATCTCCACATGGACAGAAGTTCTCAAACGTCGGTCGCGAAAGTCGTCAGACCTGCACACTTTGCAACGGCAACCCAATTCCGGCACACCGGTGGAAGTACCGCATCCTAATATAGTAACAAGCATAAACTAAAGTATATTGACTTCAGGGCGTATCTCTATGCCGAATTTATTGTAAACGTCGGCCATTACCGTCTTGGCCAAATGCAATATGTCACGGCCTGTGGCTCCGCCCAGATTGACAAGCACAAGCGCCTGTTTTTCATACATGCCTGCCTTGCCCAACGCTTTGCCTTTCCAGCCGCACTGCTCAATGAGCCATCCTGCGGGAATCTTGAACATCTCTCCCACTTCGTAATACGGCATGTCGGGATACTGTCTTTTCAATGACTCGAAATGCAGTCTGTCTACCACAGGATTTACGAAGAAACTTCCGGCATTTCCCGTCACAGCCGGATCCGGGAGTTTTTTCCGCCTAATGTCTATGACTGCATTGCGTATGTTACGCAAGGTCTGTTCAGATTGTCCCAATTCGCCGGACAGGTTTCCGTATCCCAATTGAGGTCTGGCCTCTTTCGACAATCTGAAACGCACATGAGTGACTATATAGTTTTTGTGCTGTTTGAAAAAGCTGTTACGATAAGAATAGGCACAATCGCTTTTATCGAAAATAACAAACTCGCGTGTATCTGTGTTGAATGTCTCTACCGACATGATACAATCTTTTGCTTCCACCCCGTATGCTCCGATATTCTGGACGGCTGCCGCTCCCACCTCGCCCGGTATCAAGGAAAGGTTTTCCACTCCCCATAAGTCATGGCTCACACAGTAGTCTACAAAATCATCCCACAATACTCCCGCACCGGCTCTTAACATGACACACTTGTCATCCTGTTCGCACACGCTTATCCCTTTTATGGCAGAATGCAGCACCGGCCCGTCATAGTCATCGGTAAAAAGCACATTGCTCCCACCGCCTATGTGGAATATCTTCGTTTTGTCATTCATGCCCGAAGATGGGAACAAGTCTTTCAAATCGTCCTGACTGTCGTATTCGACAAACAGCCTGCTTTTTACTTTCAGTCCGAAAGTATTATGCGATGAGAGATCGTAATTTACGTATTTTCTTATCATTTCGTTTTCAAAGGATTAATAAAACGCTCATAAGCTTCAGTTGCTCAAATCCTCGAATTTATACAACATCCACTCTCCCCTGCGTTTTTTGAAATGCAAAATATTGTTGAAGCCGTTTTCCACTCCGCTCAGACACAGTATCTTTTCTTTTCCGCTTCCTACTTTTGCGGAATTGAGGAATCGGAAATTGGAGAACCTCTTTTTCGGGAATACCGGTTTGAACGAATTCCACTGCTCTTTGTCTATCGTAGCCTTTATCACCGAAAATTCATCATCCGGATCGCTTGTGACAAAAGCAATCTGCCTGGAGACATGGCCGAGCTGAAACAATGAATCGGTGGCAAATTTGCGGAAGAAATCTATGAAATCCATCCTCTCATCGCCGATGAGGTCTTTCACCACGATTTTGTCAAGAAACCATTTCTTTCCGTCTTTCGTAAACAAATATTCTTTGGCAAACGGTTTGTCCATGTATATCCATTCGAATATGGCGGAATCGGTTTCTATGTCGCTCATCGAATCAGGTATTTCATCATCGAATATCCGGGTGAAATACATATCTCCGAAAAACAATGAATCATGCTCCAGTTCCGGCAGTCCGATGCGTCTGATATTGCCGTTTTCCACATAAGGCAAGGGAATCTTGATTCTCTTCCGCTGGAATTCGGGTACGGACGAGAAATAATAAATGAAATCATCGAACGAGTCATCGGAGTGCTGCAACAACATGTCAATAGTCTCATCGGCAACGTTTGGCGCAACCGATGAGACTATACTGTCCTGCTTTACTACAGTCTCCGCCTTATCCCTTTTGCCATCGCCGCACGAAGATGCTATGAAAAGGACAAAGAAAAGACATCCGTATGCATATCTCATTTTATTTCAAAAGTCTTCTTCTTAATTTGTCGAGCATGTCGACCGTCATTGACTGCAAGTCATACTGAGGCTTCCATCCCCACTCTTCGCGTGCGCAGCTGTCATCCATGCTGTCTGGCCAGGAGTCGGCTATCGACTGTTTCAACGGATCTACATCGTATACCATTTCAAAGTCGGGCACATGCTTCTTTATTTCATTGTAGATGGTTTCCGGATCGAAACTCATTGATGCAATGTTGAATCCGTTGCGGTGAATCAACTTGTCGGGGTTTGCTTCCATCAGCGAAATAGCTCCGTTCAGGGCATCAGGCATGTACATCATATCCATCAGAGTTCCCTTTTTGATGGGGCAAGTGAACTTCTCTCCTCTTACGGCATAGTAATATATGTCTACCGCGTAGTCAGTGGTGCCACCGCCCGGAGGGGTTACATTTGATATTATGCCGGGAAATCTTACCGAACGGGTATCGACTCCGTATTTGCTGTGATAGTAGTCGCTGAGAAGTTCCGTAGTGACTTTCGATACTCCGTACATCGTCTTAGGACGCTGAACTGTGTCTTGCGGTGTTTTGGTATGCGGGGTGGAAAGACCGAAAGAGCCGATGGAACTTGGCGTGAACACGGAACATTTATGCTCTTTGGCTATCTCAAGCACGTTGAACAATCCGTCTATGCCGATTTTCCAAGCGAGAAGAGGTTTGCTCTCCGCTACCACCGAAAGCAATGCTGCTAGATTGTAGATGGCATCGATATTGTATTTTTTCACAACATCTGCCAACTGCTCCATATTTGTAACATCAGCCAAAGCCATCGGACCGGAATCCCGCAATTCGCCTTTAGGT
>DVIH01000085.1 GCA_018711405.1 Candidatus Avibacteroides excrementipullorum
AAAGATATTCAGAAAGATTTAGATTTACTATGTACTCCAAATAGTGCTTGATTATTAATGATTTGCAATTTTATGATATTTCTTGAATATGTAGGTTCGAGAGCCTCTCTCACTCCCCCCGCACGACATAAGACTTTTCAAAATATGACCTATGAAGAGAGCCGCCATCCAAGACGGCTCTCTTTTTGTATATCATCCCGTCCCGGGATCGGCTCGGTCTTGCCCGAAGATGGCGTACATACCGGGCAAAGATATACGCCATCCCGGGCGAAGATGGCGCACATCCCAAACACCCGCATTCCTTACAAACATTCCGACCCGCTGATGACGCTGTGGAGAAAGGCTACAGGCAGGTCACCGCCAAGCCCGACCCTTTCCTCGACATGCTCAGACACGGCATGACGAACCGGCAACGGAGCTGAAAGGGCTTGGAAAGGCGGACAGGATAAAGCCCGTTCCGGGACTGGACAACAACCCGGCTGACGACGGCATGGTGTTCGGGAAGTCGCACCCGTACATCACAAAGGCGTACCCGGGTGCGGAAAAGGCTGTGGAAAAAGTTATAATGCAAAGCAGAAGGGCTGAAATAAAGGCAGAAGCAAGGAAATTTTTAAACACAGTTTTAGTTAACGAAAGTTATGGTAAACCTATAACACTTTCAGTAGGAGGAATTAAGGAATGGGTAAACCAACCGCACAAACATTATATCAAAAAGAATGAATTACTTTTATCTATTGATGAAGTGATACGGTCTGCGCATTATATTGGTTCAGGAAAAGATGAACACAATAAATCTATAACAATGCACCTTTTTGAAACACAGATAAATAATGAAAAATCATGGATAGTAGTCCGCGAAATGAATGATGGAGTTTCAAGACTGCATAGTATCTCCGACAGTAAGGAGATACTTAAATTTATAGAAAAAAGAAACGAATAAGAAAAACAGCACCTCCAGGAACTGCAATCCCGGTAACTTGTTTTCTCTTCGTTTCTTTTACAAATGTACAAATTAATTTCTAATTACCAAACAAAATGACGGAAAATTCATTGCGACAAAGTTTTTCTCATCTTTTCCAAGAGGAAACGTACTTGCAGGATGTTGAAGCTGTCGGTGTCATCAGGCACGCCCCTGTCCTTGACATCCAGATAATACATGCAGGCGGAGAAAAGAACTGCGTCCAATGCATCCACCGTCTCTGCAAAGTCCTGTTCGCTCGTGTCGATGTTGAAAGATATCTTGCGCATGGCTCAGTCCTCCGCTTCGTTAAGTTCGTTTTCGGGAAACAGGGATGGAAGCTGCCGCTCGCCGTCAGTACCGCGTATTTTCCGGCGTTTATCCTCAAAGCGAATCTGCACCTCTTTCATGTCAAACAGTTCCTTATCCATATACCATCTGGCATCAAGATAAAGGAAATATTTGGGGTAGCTCCCTTTGAGGCCATGTTGTGATTTACTTTCAAATTTGTATCTTTGAACCATTGGAAACAACTTCATCGGTTAAGATTAAACGGTTATATGAGTTGTGATTTACTTTCAAATTTGTAGAAAAAAAATCAGAAGTGCTTATGAAAAAGTATTTATACATCCTTGTCTTTTGTCTTTCACAATGCTCGCTGACAGGCTTTGCACAGAGCGAAGACACCTCAATATCAGACACTATAACGCTTCCCGAAGTAACTATATCGGCAGAAAGGCCGTATGTGCAGCGAAAGGCGGACAGAATGATTGTCGGGATTGAACACAGCAAACTGTTGAAAGCACGCTCTCTTTCCAATATTTTAAATCTGATTCCCGGCATTAGTTATGATGGTGAAGGTGGCGTAACTTTCATGGGCAATGCCGTCAAGATATACGAGAACGGAAGAATGCTGAAATTGAGCGGAGCACAACTGAAACGGTATCTGTCTTCCCTGCGTGGCAATGATATTGAAAATCTGGAGATACTCTCTCATGCGACAGCCGAGTATGATGCCGAAGGTGGTTCTGGAATTCTTGTCATCAACCGTCGCAGGAGGCACGAGTATGGGCTTTCCGGTTACGTGGGCAGTGAATATGAGAGGATGAGCAGAAACTCATTCTCAGAATTTGCAGGGCTTACATATTCGTGGGGTAGCTTTGCTTTTTATGCCAATATGGCATTGGGCCAGTCGGATAAGTATACTAAATTAATGGAAAGTGACTTCGGGCAGGATTTGACAGTCAGGAGCATATTCGAAAGTACAGACAAAGGTCTTTACTACATGCCTAAACTGGGCTTTGATTTTTATATATCCCCCGGTCAGTATCTGGGTGTTGAATGGTCGGGCAATTATTCAAAAGATTATTCAGATGACGGCCGGATTCATTCCACCGTTACAGACCAAAGTTCTTATCAGACAAATATTCAGACTTATGCTCCATACACCTATAAGCCAAAAAACAACAATGCCACACTGAATTATGAATGGAAAATAGACACACTGGGCAGCAAGCTGAGTGTCGTTGCCGACTATGCGGGTTCCAGAGAGCGTGACTTGTGCGAATTTGAAAACAGATATATTTCAGGCATAAGCGGGGATAGCATAATATCCAAGTCTCAACCCACGTATGAGCGCATAGATATATACAGCGGAAAAGTGGATTTTGCAAAATGTTTCAGCCGTCATCAGTTCAATGTCGGTGCCAAGTATTCCTATGTCGGTATCCATTATAACAGCAGGATGTTGCTTGGAAATACGGTCTTGGGCGGAACTTTGTTGGAAGATATGGACCAGCGTGACGATTTCAATTACGACGAGCAGCAGTATGCTGTATATGGAATGTACAGGTACACAGCAAAAAAATGGGATGTCCAGGTGGGACTGCGTAACGAATATACGAAATGGGAAACCCGACAACTGGTAAAAGAAAAGTTGCATAACAACAGGCACGAAAACAACCTGTTCCCGTCGTTCTTTCTGAGAAGAGACATGGGAAAAGGCAATGCCCTGTCGTTTGCTTATTCGCAGGCGATAAATAGTCCGAGCTATGAGATGGTGAATCCTTTTGTTTTTCATCTGTCCGAAACAAGTACTAAGGAAGGTAATCCAGATTTGATAGGCGAATTGATATACGATGCCGCATTGCAGTTCGTTCTGAAATCAAGATATATTTTCTCTCTGTCTGCAGTTTATATCGACAGGAAATTCAATGAGATATACGAACAGATTGGAGAAAGACAGACACGCTATATGTTTATAAATGACGGAACATCAATGAGGCTGGGTTTGTACACTGAAATACCGTTTACATGGGGAATATGGGATAGCAGGAATTTT
>DVIH01000086.1 GCA_018711405.1 Candidatus Avibacteroides excrementipullorum
AGAAGCTTATCTCCTTTAGACCAGATATATCCTGAATCGCAGTTGTCAATCCTTCCATTGCTATAGACCATATTGGCAAACTGTATCCTGGCATACTCTGCAGCGACAACGTAATAATCGTTGACAATCTCCACATAGTTTTTTATATGTTCGGGATTGCTGAAGATGAAAGGAACTGATTCTGTTATTTTGCTGCCGGTTGCGTATGGTATATGGAGCGTTCCCCATAAGTTATCCCTTTTACAGATAATGTTTGCGCCGTCATTGTCGAATTCATATTCAGGGAATACGTCATCATATAGAAAATTGACGCTGTAATTCTGTCCAACCACATTTATCGTTCCCCATTTGCTGATGTCTATACTCTTAACCCATACCATTCCGGTTTCTTTAGCCAATTGTCCCTGGTAGGTATTTCCATTTCCATTAGAGATCGGAGGCATAATGTCGCTAAAAATCCCAAGATCCCCATACTTGTAATCATTAGGGGTACATATTCTCCAACTCCCACTGTGTTTGGTAGCTATGTAATGGTTGGAGACTTGAACCGTATCCAAGGTATATCCGTTTGTCAAGTCCTCATAGCCGTACCAATGACGGCGGTATAAACCGTATCTGTCTTCTCCACGTCTGCCACTACCATATGCTCCTATCCCATATATATTTTCGCTGTCACCTATACCGTACTCCCATCGCCATAGATGCGTGATGATGAACAGCGCAAATGGAATAAAGACAAGGCAGGCAGCGGAAATGATAATCGTGAGTTTTTTCTTGAATATCTTGCCTATGCCTGTGCGATTCCCGGCGGCTTCGGTGGCTGCCGGGATTTTTGCTCCGCAGTTCTCGCAATAGGCGGAATCGTTTTCCACCGGTTGCCGGCAATTAGGGCACATCCTGACATTATCGTTCCCTTTTCTTTTTTTCCAGTACTTTCGCATTAAAAATAAACAAATTATTACGGCCAAGATTAAAGTGCTTAGTGGCAATATGCTTCCATTACCTGCTATACTTCCCATATTACTTAAATTTTAGATAGTAAATCTTTTTTCTTTTCTGCAAATTCTTCTTCTGTAATTACACCTGCCGTTTTCAGTTCGCCAAGCTCTTTCAGCGTCTTTAAAATGGCATCCTTGTCAGGTTGCCCAGCCGCAGACTGTACTTGTGACGGCTGTGTGCCCGACATCGCATTGTTCATTATGTTGCCCATGGCGTTGCCGAGCGGGTTAACCATGCCCAGCCCGACCATTGTCCCTAAGATGTTTCCGCCCAAGCCGTCGCCGGCAGCACCGAGATTGCCGGCGGCTTTTTCCGTGGTGTCGAAAGTGCGTTCCACCTTGAACACGTCGATGTTTTCCGCGCGGCGTTTCAGCCTCAGCCGCTCCTGCAAGTCTTCCGACATCAGCCGTTGATAGTCGGCCACTACTTGCCGCACGCGCGGATCGTTGTCGATGATCGACACCCCCTCGATATTGAACAGTTCCAGCTTGATGCCGTATTTTTCAAGTGTTTCGCCGATTGCAGGCCGCACTTCCTGCGCCACCTCCGCCACTATCGCCTCTAACTCCAGCGGACTGATTCTTTTCTCGCGGGCAATCCGCGTGACTATTGATTTGACGTTTTCCGTAATCACGCCGCGGAAATAATTGGTCAACTGCCATGAATCCATATCGGGCATCGTGCCTATCAGTTTGTTGAGGAAGCTGCGGGCTTCGCCTACGCGCACGGCGAAACTGCCTCGTGCCGTGACCGGGACAGGGATGCGGAAATTCGGCTCAAGCATATTGAAAGCCGACAATTCAAATCGGGAATCCATAACGACCGACTTGTTCAGGTAATACACTTCAGCCTTGAACGGCGTTTCCCCGCCGAAAGGCATCCCGATAAGTTTGTCAAGAATCGGAAGGTTCTTGCTCGACAGGGTGTAGCGTCCGGGCGCAAAAATATCGGCTATTTGCCCGTCCTTCACGAAAACTGCGATTTGCGACTGGTTTACAATTAATTGTGTGCCATACCGCAGTTGCTCCTGCCTTAAATCATAGTCGCGCTGACTTCCGAATAATTCGAAATGGCGTTTCTTGCTGCGCTCTTGCGGACGCCATTTCCATACAAGCACATTGTTCGGTCCGTCGTATTTCAGAACATTTATTATTGCCATGATAAGCTAACATTTTTCGGTTTACAGTTGTATCATTTTGAACGTATATAATACACTCCTAGGAGTGTTTCCGTTGCTTTGTCTCTGACAATCTGTATGAAGTTGCGAAGTTCTTACACTGTCAAAACCAAAGCGTACACTTGCGCCTATGTCCTGCCTCAAGACACAGGGCTTTCATGGTAGGTGTAGATATTGCAAAATTAAGAATTTAAGGTGAAAATGTATAATTTTTACTTTATTTTTTCTTTTAAATTGTATTAGAGTGAGATGCGGCTGTTTTCGGGTGCATCGTGCCTGTCATGTTGATATAAACGGAACGGGACCGCGTCACTGCTGCGTGGCGTGGTCCCGTTCTTGGTTTGTTCCGATGGGCAGACTTATTATTTCTGCAACGGTATCTTCTTTATTCTTCTTTCGTGTCTGCCGCCCTCAAAGTCGGACGAGAGAAATGCTTCCATTATCTTCACTGCCTCTTCCTTGCTTATGAAGCGGGCGGGCATGGACAGTATGTTTGCATCGTTGTGTTGCCTTGCCAGACGGGCTATCTCCTCGTTCCAGCACAATGCGGCCCGTATGCCCTGATGTTTGTTGAGCGTCATGCTTATGCCGTTGCCGGTGCCGCACATGGCTATGCCCGGATAGCATTCGCCGCTTTCCACAGCTTCAGCCAGCGGGTGGGCAAAGTCTGGATAATCCACACTCTCGGAGGAGAAACATCCGAAGTCTTTATACTCTATACCTTTGCTGTCGAGCACAGCTTTCAGGTATTCTTTCAATTCGTATGCGGCATGGTCGCATGCCAAGCCTATAACTTTTATGTTCATAGCATTTCCTTTACTTGTTTGTATATATTCTCAGCGGTGAATCCGAGTTTCTCATCGAGTACCTTATATGGGGCGGAGTATCCGAAGCTGTTGAGACCGAACACTTTTCCGTTTCTGCCCACAAGTCCCTCAAGCGTAATGGTAAGTCCGGCCGTAAGTCCGAATGTTTTCACGCCTTCCGGCAGTACCGATTCCTGGTAAGCCTTGTCCTGATTCTTGAACACGCCTTCAGACGGGATAGATACTATCCTGGTCTTTACTCCGTCTTTCTTGAGCAGTTCCGCGCTTTCTACCAGCGTGGATACTTCAGAGCCTGATGCCAGCAGTATGATATCGGGTTTGCCGCCTTCAGCTTCAGATACGATGTAGGCGCCTTTCTCCACTCCTTCGTATGGTGTTCCGGCAGGCAGGTTCTTGATGTCCTGTCTTGAGAAAATCAGTGTGGTAGGAGTCTTGGTGTTTTCCATAGCCATCTTCCATGCCACAGTGGTCTCGTTCACATCGGCAGGGCGCAATACGAGCATGGAGTTGCGTCCGCTGTGGTTCTTGACTTTTTCGAGCAGGCGCATCTGCATTTCCTGTTCTATCGGCTCGTGGGTAGGTCCGTCTTCGCCCACTCTGAAAGCATCGTGCGAGTAGATGAACTTGACGGGAATCTCCATGAGAGCGGCCATCCTGAGTGCAGGTTTCATGTAGTCGGAGAATACGAAGAACGTGCCGCAGGCTGCCCACATGCCGCCATGCAGCATTATGCCTATGCAGACGCAGGCCATAGTCAGTTCCGATACTCCTGCTTGCAGGAATGCTCCAGAGAAGTCTCCTTTTCTTATTTCGTGCGTCTTTTTCAGGAATCCGTCAGTCTTGTCGGAGTTGCATAGGTCGGCAGACGATACTATCATGTTTTCCACATGTTCTGCCAGTACTCCCAGCACGTTGGCGGATGCGGCTCTTGTTGCTGCATTGTCTTTTTGCTTTATTGCGCTCCAGTCTATTTCGGGGAGTTTGCCGGAGAAGAACATGTCCAGTTTCTTGGCCAGTTCCGGATTTGCTTCAGCCCAAGCTGCTTTCTTTGCTTTTTTCTCGGCTACTATGGTTTTCAATTGTTCTTTTCTTTTGGCATAGAGTTCCACAGACTCATCGAAGAATACGAACGGATCATCCGGGTTACCTCCGAGATTTCTTACCGTTGCTTCAAATGAAGCTCCGCTTTTGCTAAGTGGCTGTCCGTGTGTGGAGCATTGACCTTCAAATTTCTCTCCTTCGGCAGTCACCACGCCTTTACCCATTATGGTCTTGCCTATGATCAGAGTAGGTTTTTCCTTTTCGGCTTTAGCCAATGTCAGTGCGGCTCTTATTTCATCGGGATCGTTTCCGTTTATCTCTATCACTTTCCAGTCCCATGCCCTGTATTTGGCGGCAACGTCTTCGCTTGTCACAGCGTCTACATCGGTTGACAGCTGCACATCATTGGAATCGTAGAACATGATGAGGTTGTCCAGTCCCAAGTGTCCGGCCATCCTGCCTGCTCCCTGCGATATTTCCTCCTGTATGCCCCCATCGGAGATGAAAGCATAGATGGTCTGGTCCATGATGTCGCCGAACTTTGCTCTCAGATATTTTGCGGCTATTGCGGCTCCTACTGCATAGGCATGTCCTTGTCCGAGCGGGCCTGATGTGTTTTCAATGCCTCGCAGGATGTTCCTTTCCGGATGTCCCGGAGTGGGGCTTTGCCACTGCCTGAAGTTTTTCAGGTCGTCCATGGAGTATTTCCCGGCCAATGCGAGGGTGGCATAGAGCATGGGCGACATGTGTCCCGGATCGAGGTAGAACCTGTCGCGGCTCTCCCATTCGGGGTTCTCCGGATCATACACCATAAATTCCGAATAAAGTATGTTGATGAAATCGGCAGCTCCCATAGCTCCTCCCGGATGCCCGGATTTGGCTTTCTCAACCATTGCCGCTATCAATATGCGTATATTGTCCGATACCTTGTTTATTGTTTTGTTATTGTTCATAGCATAGTTTTATAAATGGATTATTACGGCAAAGATAAGGGTTTATTGCGGAATAATGGAGCAAGTACGGGAGAATTGTTGCAATGCGGGATAAATAATCGTATAAAAAGCCGTAAAAGGAGATTTCGGGTATGATAAATTGTGCAAACACGGATGCCGCACGCGGTTTATTCAGATTTTTCTCTATATCTTTGGGCAGACAATTATTTTAATTAGGTTATTATGAAGTTAGAAAGAATCACAGATACGGCAGATGCCGTTTTCAATTCATTATATTCGTTGTATGAAGCGTCGTTTCCCGAAAAGGAAAGGCGCAGCCGCGAGATGCTGACCCGCCTCATGTCGGAAGAGAAGAGGATGTCTTTCTGCGCCATCGTGGATAATGCCGGCAAAGTGCTGGGGCTGCTGTGTTATTGGGATTTGGGCGGTTTCAATTATCTTGAGCATCTGGCTGTGTTTCCTGAAATGCGGGGGCACGGCATCGGGCACGAATTGCTCGACCTGGTTCATGCAGAGCTTGACTGTCTCACGGTGCTGGAAGCGGAACCGGCCGATCTGGATGAGATAGCGGCAAGGCGTATAGGCTTTTATGAGAGAAACGGGTTTCATGTGGCAGACAAGGATTACATCCAGCCGCCATATAATAAAGGAGGAGAGTCGTTTCCGCTGTGGATATTGGCCGACAGGCCTGTGTCGGCAGAAGATATGAAGAAGGTGAAAGACACGCTTGTGCGCGAGATATATGTTTCGAGATACGAATAGGATGCAGTCATGAAGTTGCGCTTTAAGCCATACGAACTGCATCTGAAGCATCGTTTTTCGGTCTCCGGCTGCTCGCGGACTTTTACTCCGGCGGTATTGACCGAAATAGAGCACGATGGCGTAGTGGGTTATGGAGAGGCATCCATGCCTCCATATCTGGGCGAGACGGCCGGAAGCGTTACTGATTTCCTGTCTAAGATAGATGCAGGGCAGTTTCGTGACCCGTTCCTGATGGAAGACATACTCGGATATGTGGAGGGCATCGCACCCGGCAATAAGGCTGCGAAGGCTTCGTTTGACATAGCTTTGCATGACCTGACCGGAAAGCTGGCGGGAATGCCGTGCCACAGGATGCTGGGATTGGGCAAAGACAAGACCCCGTATACCACCTATACCATAGGCATGGACAGCGACGAGATGCTGGGGCTGAAAGTAAAAGAAGCGGGAGACAGGTTCAGTATACTGAAAGTGAAGCTCGGCTCGGCCGATGACAAGGGCATAATCCGTGCCATAAGAAAACATACCGGTCTGCCGCTGGCCGTAGATGTGAATCAGGGCTGGAAGTGCAGGGAAGAGGCTCTCGACATGATTTTCTGGCTGAAAGAGCAGGGGGTGGTGTCGGTGGAGCAGCCCATGCCCAAAGACTGTCCCGACGATATGGCCTGGCTCAACGAACGCAGTCCGCTGCCGCTCTATGCCGATGAGTCTGTGCAGACGGCTCAAGACATACCGGCTCTGCGAGGGGTGTTCGGAGGCGTGAACATAAAACTGATGAAATGCGGTGGCATGAGAGAAGCCCTAAAGATGATACACACGGCGAGGGCGTTGGGCATGAGGGTGATGTTGGGCTGCATGACGGAAACTTCCTGTGCGGTGTCGGCTGCCGCACAGTTGTCGCCGTTGGCCGATATTGCCGACCTCGATGGCAACCTGCTCATAGCCGGTGACCCGTTCGAGGGCGTTAAGATTTCCGGCGGCAGGCTCATGCTCAACGATATGCCGGGAATAGGAGTGGTAAAATATATTGAGACTATATGAAAAGAATATTAGCAAGACCTTTATTTTTGTTGTTCTTCATCCTGATACAGGTTGCGGCTGCAACGGCTGCAAACGTATACAGCGTGGAAGACGTGCCCAATGTGCGTCTCCGCGACAAGAGGATGCACGTATCCGACCCTGAGAGGATATTGTCTGACGAAACAGTCATACGGCTCAACCGTATGCTGACTTTGCTCGAAGACTCCACCTCGATAGAAGTGGCGGTGGTGGTGGTGCCGGCTGTGCCCGATGGCGACTGTTTCTCGTTTGCGTTCAATCTGGGCAGGACTTGGGGTGTGGGCAAGCAAGAGACAGACAACGGGCTTGTGGTGCTTCTCTCCACCGACGACAGATGTGTGCAGTTTTCCACTGGCTACGGTCTTGAAGGCATACTGCCCGATGCGTTGTGCAAGCGCATCCAGACCGGATACATGAATCCCTATTTCGCCAAAGGCGAGTGGGACCGGGGTATGCTGGCCGGCATGACGACCGTGTGCAGTGTACTCGACGGGAGCATGTCGGCAGGCAGTGCAGGCGGCAAGGGCGATGACAGCTTCATTGCCGTATTGCTGTTTTTCATCATAGGTTTCGCCCTGTTCGGCAGCGGTATATCTTTCTATGCCATGCGCAAGGAACGCCGGTGTCCAAATTGCAGAAAATATAAGCTGCACAGGGTCAACACGGTGTGTCTGTCTGATAAAAACGGTGTGAAAGAAGAGCTGGTGACATACCGGTGTGCCGAATGCGGGCATACAGTCTCCAGGAAGGTGAAGAAGCATGTCCACCGCGACAATGATGATTTTGGCAGCGGACCGGGAGGAGGCCCCATATTCTGGGGCGGAGGCTTTGGTGGCGGTAGCGGCGGCTTCGGTGGAGGAAGTTTCGGTGGAGGCGGATCGGGATCCAAATTTTGAGAGAAAAGATGTTTATTATTGTATAATCGGTTAAATACTTAAATGAAATGAAAAGTAAATTTATCGTTGTCGGGATAATTGTTTTGATTATTGTCGGCATTGGCGGATGCGGTGTTTCATCCTATAACAATATGGTGAAAAAGGATGAAAGCGTGCAAAACAAATGGGCGCAGGTAGAGACGCAGTATCAACGTCGCATGGACCTCATCCCCAACCTGGTCAACACAGTGAAAGGATATGCGGAGCATGAGAATTCCACTCTTGCCGAAGTGGTGGCGGCGCGTGCCGAAGCCACAAAGGTGAACATTGATCCTCAGCACATGACAGAGGCCGATTTCGCACGATTCCAGCAGGCTCAGGACGGATTGTCTTCGGCTTTGGGACGTCTGTTGGTCACAGTGGAGAGGTATCCAGATCTGAAAGCCAATCAGAATTTCATAGAGTTGCAGGCGCAGTTGGAAGGCACGGAAAACAGGATTGCAGTGGCGCGCAGGGATTTCAACGAGATTACCAGAGACTATAACTCTTATATCCGTAAATTCCCCAACAATATCTTCGCCGGCATATTCGGATTTGACAGAAAAGTGTATTTCCAGTCTGCCGAGAATGCAGACAAGGTGCCGGAAGTGAATTTCTGATTTGTGTTCATCTGCCATGCAATGATGCCGGATTGATTTTTCATCTCAGTCCGGCATCTTTTTTCAGTATTGTTCCTCTTGTACTTCCTTGAATAGGAATTCGTCTTTTGAGAGCGTTTTCACCGCATATTCTTTTTTCTTTTTCTTGTATTTGTTGAGCAGCTTGCTCCTTTCTTTCTTTATTTTTTTCAGGCTTGTCTCATAGAATATGGTCGAGAACTTGTCGGAAAACTGTTGCCCTCCCGTGATGTGTCTCGTCAGTTGTTTGCTGTAGCTCTGCTCGTTGAGCATGAAGCCCGCTTTGTTCAGACGGCAGTCGAGTTGCTGTATTTCGGTCATTACTATGACGGAGTCTATCAGCGAAGAGCATACGCCGAATGCATATACGCTGCTTTTCTCATCTTCGTTTAGGGTCTCCTGTCCGGATGCATGCATGGTCGAGAGCAACGTCAGTACCAGTGTCAGGCAAATTATTCGTTTCATATCTGTATGTTTATTGTTTATTGTTTATTGTTCCAGGTCGTTTATCCATGTCTCGGGCGAGGCGTCGCTCGGCATTCTCAGGTCTCCTCTCGGACTGAGCGACACGGAGCCTACCTTAGGCCCGTCGGGCAGGCATGAGCGTTTGAACTGTTGCGAGAAAAATCTCCTGATAAACGTCTCCAGCCATTTCTTTATGGTCGTGTTGTCATATTTCCCTCTGAATGCTGTTTCGGCCAGATACTGTATTTTGGCCGGAGCGGCTCCGCACCGCAGCATGTGATAGAGGAAGAAGTCGTGCAGTTCGTAAGGTCCTACTATGTCTTCCGTCTTTTGTGTCATTTTGCCATTCTCGTCTGTGGGGATGAGTTCCGGGCTTATGGGGGTGTCTGCTATGTCTTTCAGTATTTCCCTCGAAGTGTTGTCGGCTTCGTTGTCGGCAAACCATTCCACGAGGTGTTTCACCAGTGTCTTTGGCACTCCAGCGTTGATGCCGTACATCGACATGTGGTCTCCGTTGTATGTGGCCCAGCCCAAAGCCAGTTCTGACAGGTCTCCCGTGCCGATTGCCAGTCCTTTCACCTGGTTGGCCACGTCCATGATGATTTGCGTCCTTTCTCTGGCTTGGCTGTTTTCGTATGTCACATCGTGAATGTCTGCATCATGGCCTATGTCGCTGAAATGTTGCAGGCAGGCCTGTCTGATTGGGATTTCCCTTGTCGTTACCCTGAAAGACTGCATGAGCTTCACCGAGTTGTCGTGCGTGCGTCCGGTGGTGCCGAATCCTGGCATCGTTATGCCTGTTATGCCTTCGCGCGGCAGTCCGAGCCTGTCGAACGTCTTGACCGTGGCGAGCAGGGCAAGCGTGGAGTCCAGTCCTCCCGATATGCCCAAGACCGCAGTGCGGCTGTGTGTGTGCAGCATACGTTTGGCCAATCCTGCCGTCTGTATGTTGAATATCTCGCGGCATTTCTCGTCCATGTTTTCTCCTTTTGGCGTGAAAGGTGCGGGGTTGACGTGTTTCAGCAGGTCGCAGGCCGTGTCTTCTTTCTGATCTATCTTTATGACATTGTATTTCCTCTTGCAGGCTGCGGCGTTTTCCGCAAATGTGGTGTTCACTTTCCTTTCGTGTCTCAGAAAGCCGGTGTCAATGTCTGCGCATATCAGTTGTGCGCGGTCGGGAAATCTCTCCGACTGCTCCAGCAGCGTGCCGTTCTCATAGATGAACGATTTGCCGTCGAACACCACATCGGTGGTCGATTCTCCGGGACCGGCCGAAGCGTATGCGTAGCCGCAGATGCACTTGGCCGACTGTACCGACAGGATGGACTTCAGATATTCGTATTTGCCTATCACATCGTTGTCGGCCGAGAGGTTGAACACTATCTCCGCTCCGTTCAACGCCTGTATGCTGCTGGGCGGGACGGTGGCCCACAGGTCTTCGCATATTTCTATGGAAAATGTGCAGTCGGGGGTGCGGAACATAAGCCCAGTGCCAAACGGTATTTCCATGCCGCACAGCTCTATGCTCTCGTTGTCGATGTCCTTGCCGGAGCAGAACCATCTTTGTTCGTAAAATTCGGCATAGTTGGGCAGGTATGTCTTGGGCACTGCTCCGAGCAGTCTGCCTGCGTGCATCACCACGGCGCAGTTGTAGAGCGTGGCTCCTTTCCGCGCGGGCATACCTACTATGGCTGTCACATCGCAGTCTTTTGTGGCTTCAGCCAGTTCTTGCAGGCAGTTTTCCGCTTCGTCCAGCAGCGCATCCTGGAAAAACAGGTCGGCGCAGGTGTATGATGTGATGCACATTTCCGGAAACGCCATTATCCTGACTTTTCGGGCTTCGGCTTCCCTCATCAGCTTTTCTATGCCGGCTATGTTGTGCTTGCAGTCGGCCACGACTGTTTCGGGCACGGCTGAAGCTATTCTTACGAATCCGTATTTCATATTGCAGTCTTGTAAAGTTATGTTCGTGTTATCGGGAAGCAAAGATATGGAAACTCGGCCAAATACGTATGACTTTCGGGTGAATAATGCCTGCTTTCCCATTGCTATCAAGTGTTTTTATAGATAAAGCCCTGCAAACGGGAGTTCCGTTCGTGGGATTTCTTGGTAATTCCACATTTCATTACGTTCTTTTATATGTTTCGCTGTCATTCCTGTTCGCTGACCAGCGAAATCAAGTCAAAGTACATCAACCGCGTCCGCAGTTTCGTGCTCTTGTCAAAACCTGTATTCTCCGCTTCTTGGCTTTCGCTGGAAAACAAGAAAGCAAAGCCGTTCTTTTGATAATATCCCAGCGGTATTTCCTCGTTATAGGCATCCACTATTAAGAATCGGCATCCTGTCTTGTTGCCGGCATCCAAAAACCACTACTTGATGAACTCCATAAGTTCGCTGCCTATGCCGCGATGGGCGAAGTCCACGTTGATGCCCAACCGTCCAATCAGCACTCCGGGATAGCGGCGCATCTGTTTGGAATGGGGTATGTTTTTCTGTACTTTCTTTTCCCTGCTGTTCGGCAGCATATCCACACGAATGCTGTCGTTGGAAAGCGTGAAAGCGCATACAATGACAGAAGAGTCCTCGTCCAACCTGAAGCAATAACTCTTGCCCAGCATCTGCTTGCTGTAAAGCGGAGCGTCATGTCGGAAAAACTCGTCCAAGTCAGCGTTGCCACACGAGAAAGGGCGGCATCCCGCGATAACCTCCTCGTTCAGTGGTGAGAAACTGCATTTGTCTAACAGAAACCCCATGCCTACAACATATTGGCTTTTTTCAGTATGGCACGGGCTATCTTCACCTGTTTGCTGAAATCTGTCTTTTCCTTGCTTTGGTAAGCCTTGTCCGCCTCTTTCACGAATCGTTCGGCTTCCTTGCCTTTCAGCGTAGGGATTGCTTTAATTTCTAATGCCATAATTATTGGATTGTATTATAGTTTATGTTGCAAAGTTAGTCTTTTTTGCCCGAAAAATCCTCTTTCTGCACAAATTCTTTCAACCGATAGTGTTCGGATATTGAATAATGCCTGCTTTCCCCTTGCTTTTCGGGCTTCGCCCGGGATGTGCGCCATCTTCGGGCAAGACCGAGCCGATCCCGGGCGGGGATGTACGCCATCCCGGGCAAAGATGGCGCACATCCCAAGCAGCACTTGCCGAAGGGACTGATGCCGGTCTTCCTGACACGCTGCCGCGCCGGGCAGGGAAATAGAAAAATCTTTGCTCCGTAGAGAGGCGGGCTAAAAATCGAAACTCAGCCCCAGCTTCAGCGAAAAGTTGAGCGGTCTTTTCTTCCTGATGGTCTCATACCTCGTGCCGTCATCGAAGTAATAGGTTATGCCCGGCTCGAAATACAGGCCTGTGCGTTTTGCGAAATTATATTTTATGCCTGCTGAGGCGGAAACGGAGTATTGCAGGTTTTTCACTATGTTCGTCTCCGTGTAGTTGTTGCCCTCGTCACCGCTGTTTACATATTCATATCGGGTCTTGGCCTTTATGCATTTGTCGAGCGCACCGCCTGCGGAGACGTATGATGAGAAGCCGTGCTTTTCAAAGAATGTGTAGTTTACTTTCAGCGGTATGCCGAGATACTGCAATCTCTGCCGGGCCGTGTAATAGGATTTTCCTCCCGATGTCATGTCGGATGCCAGAAGGGTGTATTGCAGGCCTGTCTCGACGGAAAATCTTTTGTTGAGGCTTTTTGTCACGGTCATAGACAGCGTTATGGGCAGGTGGTGTCTTGTCTTCGACTTGGGCGAGTCGGATATGTATGACATCTTCGATATGGAACCGGCGGCGAAATGCCTGATGTGTAGAGGGGATGACATGATGAATCCCGACTGTAGGTTGTCGTAGCTGTTCATCTTGCCGTCTACCGCTACCGAAATGCTCCAGCCGTCGTGCCTCTCACGGCTTGCTTGCGGCCTGTCTTTTTCCCTTTCCGCCCCGTATGCCGGTGACAGCCCGCCTGCGTGGCTTGCCGTGTCTTTTTCGGGGGCGCGGCTGCCGGGCGTGCCCATGTCTCCGGTGTCTGTCACGGCATGTGTGGCGGTAGTCCCGGCGGCATCTTCAGGCTGCAAAGATGCCGGGCGTATGCTTGCCGCCACAGGTGTGGCACCGGCTGCGGCCAGATGCATGCCGTCAGGTCTTGCCGGTTTTGCGGTTTCTGCCGGGCGCATGCTTCCGCCGGCAGGCATTTCCTGTGCAGGTTCGGACGGTTGCCCGGCGGATGAAGATATGGTGAAGCCGGCGCTTTCGGCCGGCGTTTTCATTTTTTCGGGCGTGTGGAGCATGAATATGGCGAATATGACCGCAGCTGCCGCAGCCAGTGACGCCGCAGTCCATAGCCGCAGGGCCTTTTTCCGCCTTTGCAAAGAAGCTGAAGTCTCGATTCTTTCCCACAGCCCTTCGGGAGCGGGGCGGGAAAAGTCTTTCAGCTTTTTTCTGATTATGTCTTCTGTCTTTTCACTCATTGTCTTTCACATACGAATTTATTTTTGCCATCAGTTTCATTCTTGCCCTGTGATATTGCGATGCCGAAGTCTGTTCGCTGATGCCCAGCAGTGCGGCTATCTCTTTGTGCGATTTTCCCTCTATGGCAAACAGGTTGAAGATGGTGCGGTATCCGTCGGGCAGTTGCCTGATGTATTCATATAGCGTCTCTGCCGGAATCATTTCGGCCTTGCCTTCGTCTTCGGCTATCTGCTCCACGTTTTCCAGGTCGGTGAACGTGTCGGCGTTTTTCCTTTTCCTCAGAAATTCCAGTGCGCTGTTGAGCACAATCTTTGTCATCCAAGCCTTGAAAGAGCCGTTGCCGTTCCATGTGAATTTGCGGGCAGAGTTGAATATCTTCAGGAAAGCATCGTGCAATACGTCCTGTGCCGCTTCGCTGTCTGCCACATACCTCAGGCATACGGCGAAAAACTGTCCGGAGTATCTTTCGTATACGGTTTTCCAGGCAGTTCTGTCACCCTCTTTCAGACGTTCGGATAAGTCTTTTTCTGAAAATATTTTCATCTTTTGCATAATAAATGCAATGTATGTATTAATATTGCACCGGAATTGCTTTTTTGCTTTTGATTTGTGATTTTTAACAATGACGATTGCAAAGGTTACATATTACCGGCATTCTAATGAAGTATTTAATAAAAGTGGAACATGTTATGAATAAAAAGAAATTATCAGTTATTTGCAGTTGTTTTGCAGTCATTGCTTTGGCCTTGTCTTTCCATTCGTGCGATCTGGACGAGGGAGGGCCGAGCGCACAGATGTTCGGATTCGGCACATTGCGGGAGATAGACAAGAGTCAGGAATTTTACTATGTGATTCTGGACTATGAAGACAAGAGCCTGTATCTGAACAAATGTCCCATTCCTGTCGATGCCAGAAACAGCGGGCAGAGGGTGGCCGTGACATTCGAGCCGCTGGAATACAAGGTGGACGGATTCGATTATAACGGCAACATACTCCAGATGGATACGGTCATGACCAAACCTTTCATGGTGATAGACGAGGCTGCATCGGACACCATAGGCTCGGACGGAGTGAACATGATCAATTATTACATATATAAGAATTATCTTCACTTCTTCTTCCAGATTCTCAACAGCGACTTCTATAACAGGCATGATTACAATCTTGTGCAGGTGGCGGGTGCGGATGGCACGGTGGCTGAACCGGTGAATGAGGACGGATATGTGGTGCTGGAGCTGCGTCATAGAAATTACCAGAAAAACGGCAATACGCCTGTCAACGGTTATGTATCGTTTGACATCTCGGAAATACAGTCGAAGTATGCCGACCGGAAAGGCGTGCTCGTCAAGACCAGGACGACGGCGGGGGAACTTGTGGAATACAAATACGACTTCAACACAGGCAAGGAAGTGTGAGCCGGGCATAATTATAACTTTTATCATATGCTCACGGCATCCGGCAAAAGCCGGGTGCCGTGAGTTTTTGTGGTGTCCCGTGCTCCGGCATCGATGGTCGCGCATCTGAAAGACGCGGAGGATAATCATAAAAACTGTTTTTTTATTTTTCATACCGATATTTTCAGTACATTTGCAAAGACTTCAAACAGAAAAAGAATCTTTATATATAAACCTTTAATCATTATTATGATGAAAAGAGATAATGTAATTTTTGATCTTATTGAAAAAGAGCACCAGCGTCAGCTGAAAGGAATGGAATTGATCGCTTCGGAAAACTTCGTGAGCGATGAGGTAATGCAAGCAATGGGTTCTTGCATGACAAACAAATATGCCGAAGGCTATCCCGGCAAACGTTATTATGGCGGTTGCGAAGTGGTGGACCAGAGCGAATCTCTCGCTATAGAAAGAGTGAAACAGCTCTTCGGAGCGGAATGGGCCAACGTGCAGCCGCACTCCGGAGCGCAGGCTAATGCAGCCGTACTGCTGGCTGTGCTCAATGCCGGCGACAAATTTATGGGACTCAACCTTGCGCATGGCGGACACCTGTCGCACGGCTCTCTCGTCAACAGCTCGGGCATACTCTACAAACCATGCGAATATAACCTGAAGAAAGAGACAGGACGTGTGGACTATGACGAAATGGAGGAAATAGCTCTCCGCGAAAGACCGAAACTCATCATAGGAGGAGGCTCGGCATATTCCCGCGAATGGGATTACAAGAGAATGCGCGAGATAGCCGACAAGATAGGAGCGATACTCATGATAGACATGGCTCACCCCGCAGGACTTATCGCGGCAGGTCTGCTCGACAACCCTGTGAAATATGCACACATCGTAACATCTACCACACACAAGACACTGCGCGGACCTCGCGGCGGTATCATCCTCATGGGCAAGGACTTCCCCAATCCTTGGGGCAAAAAGACTCCGAAAGGCGAAATCAAGATGATGTCGCAGCTGCTCGACTCTGCTGTCTTCCCGGGCATACAGGGCGGACCGCTCGAACATGTCATAGCGGCAAAAGCGGTGGCATTCGGCGAAGCATTGCAACCGGAATTCAAGGAATATCAGATGCAGGTGAAGAAAAACGCGGCAGCTCTTGCAGAAGCTCTTGTCAAGAGAGGCTTCACTATCGTATCGGGCGGCACGGACAACCACTCCATGCTGGTAGACCTGAGAGACAAATATCCTGAACTGACAGGAAAGGTTGCGGAAAAAGCGCTCGTTTCGGCCGACATCACGGTCAACAAGAATATGGTGCCGTTTGACACACGTTCTGCATTCCAGACATCGGGCATCCGTCTCGGCACTCCCGCTATCACCACACGCGGTGTCAAGGAAGACATGATGGAACTCATTGCCGAACTCATCGAGACAGTATTGTCAAATGTAGACAACGAATCAGTGATAACATCTGTGCGCAACAAAGTGAACGAGATAATGAAACAATATCCTATCTTCGCTTATTGATGTCATAAATATCAGTTGACAGATAAACGGGCTGTCCTTGAATGCATTTGTTTTTCGGGGCAGCCCGCTTTTTATATAGATTTAAACACTGTTCTGCTGTTCTTGTTGTGTTTTTTGAGTAAGTTTGCGTGGATTATTTTTATAAAAACGGATTGATTATGGAATCGTTTGTAGCAAAAGACAGGATAGACATACTGAGGCATTGGATGGAGGAGAAAGGACTGGATGCTTTCATCATACCGAGTTCCGACCCGCACATGAGCGAATATGTGGCTCCACGATGGAAAACACGGGCATGGTTTTCCGGTTTCACCGGTTCGGCCGGCACGCTCGCCGTTACTATGGACAAGGCAGGGCTGTGGACCGATTCGCGCTATTTCCTTCAGGCTGAGGCTCAGTTGGCCGGTTCGGGCATAGAGCTGATGAAGATGGGCTTTCCCGATACGCCCGACTGCGTGAAGTGGGTGGTGGACGAACTGTCGGGACATGGCAAAGCGGGATTTTCCGGAGAATTGTTTTCTGTGAACGAGGCGGAAAGCATGATAAGAGCTTTCTCTGCATCGGGACTGGATACGGACATGACTTCCGACCCGGCCTGCCTGATGGAAAACAGACCGTCTGTGCCTTTGGACAAAGTGGAACTGTATGACGTGAAATATTCCGGTGAAAACACTTTCGACAAGCTGGAGAGGGTGCGTCAGGCGATGATGGCCGCCGGGACCAACGCCTTGCTGCTGTGTGCACTCGATGAGATAGCATGGGTGTGCAACCTGCGCGGCACGGATGTGAAGTGCAACCCTGTGTTCGTATCGTTCATGTTGCTGACCGAGCAGCATGCCGTCTTGTTTGTGGAAGAAGAAAAACTGGATGCCGGTGTCAGGGAATATCTCGATGCCAACGGCATAGGCGTGTGCGGTTACGGCAAAGTGTATGAGGAACTGTCGCGCCTGAAAGGGCTGACTGTGGCCATAGATCCCGACAAGACCAATTATAATATATTGCAGAGCCTGGCCGGATGCGAAGTGAAGAGAGTCAAGTCTTTTGTCGCCACCATGAAAGCCGTGCGCAACGATACGGAGAAAGCCGGTCTGCATGAGGCCATGAAACGTGACGGCGTGGCTTTGGTCAGATTCCTGAAATGGCTGGAAGAGAATGTGGCTTCGTGCAAGGTCACAGAAGTGTCGGCGGCGGAACAGTTGCACAAATTCCGCGCTATGGGTGGAGACATGTTTCGCGGAGACAGTTTCGATACCATTGCCGGATATGCCGACCATGCGGCCATAGTGCATTATTGCGCAAAGGAGGATACGGCCTATACGCTCCGTCCGGAGGGGATGCTGCTGCTCGATTCAGGTGCGCAATATCTTGACGGCACTACCGATGTGACACGCACCATAGCTTTGGGCAATGTATCGGAGGCAGAAAAGCTGGACTACACCCTTGTGCTTAAAGGGCATATAGCATTGGCCCGTGCAAAGTTTCCTGAAGGCACGAGAGGCACGCAGCTCGATGTGCTGGCACGTATGCCCATGTGGAAACGCGGCGCAAACTTCTATCATGGCACCGGTCATGGAGTGGGGCATTATCTGTGCGTGCACGAAGGTCCGCAGGCCATCCGCATGAATGAGGTGCCTGTGGCATTGCTGCCGGGCATGGTCGTTTCAGACGAACCGGGAATATATCGTGCCGGACGTCATGGAGTGAGGATAGAAAACCTGCTCCTCGTGGAGCATGACCAGACTACCGAGTATGGCGAGTTCTACGGATTTGAGACCGTGACGCTTTGTCCGTATGACACGGAGTGCATGATAACTTCATTGCTTACCGATGACGAACGCGGCTGGATAAACAGTTACCACGAGAGACTCTATGAGTTGCTTTCGCCCATGCTCGCTCCGGAAGAGGCCGCATGGCTGAGGCGCAAGACGGAAAGGATTTGAAAAACGTAATAAAAATATTTGAAACAATGGCTTTGATAAAATCAGTCAGGGGATTTACCCCAAAGATAGGCAAGGACTGTTTCCTTGCCGACAATGCTACCATAATAGGCGATGTGGTTATGGGTGATGAATGCAGCATCTGGTTTTCTACCGTGCTGAGAGGAGATGTCAACTCTATAAGAATAGGAAACCGTGTGAATATACAGGATGGCAGCGTGTTGCATACGCTGTATGAAAAATCGGTGATAGAAATAGGCGATGATGTGTCGGTGGGTCATAACGTCACTATACACGGGGCGAAGATAGAGCATGGCGCACTCATAGGGATGGGATCTACTTTGCTCGACCATGCTGTAGTGGGCGAAGGCGCCATTGTGGCTGCCGGATCGCTCGTGCTGAGCAATACTGTGATAGAGCCGGGAAGCATCTGGGGAGGAGTGCCGGCCAAATTCATAAAGAAAGTGGATCCGGAGCAGGCGAAAGAACTGAACCAGAAGATAGCCCGCAACTATCTGATGTATTCCAAATGGTACGAGGAAGATAAATGAGAGAATAGCAAGGCCGGCCGATAACTTTAGCCGGCCTTGTCTTTATGGCATCAGCAGCGAACTGTCTCCGTAGCTCAGAAATCTGAAATCGTGTGAAAGGGCGTAACTGTATATGTCTTTCCATTTACTGTCATCGCCCAAAAAGGCCGACACTAAAAGCAACAGCGTGCTTTTGGGTTGATGGAAGTTGGTGATAAGCGCGTCTACCACGCGGTATTTGTATCCCGGTGCTATTATTATCTGCGTGGAGCTGTAGAGCGTCTCGATGTTGTGCCTGTGCATGTAGCCGATGAGGCTGTTCAATGCCTCTTCCGTGCTTGTCTCGTCTGTTCCGGAGTATGGTCTCCATTGTGCCACTTTCAGTTGTTCTTCTGTGGCATCGGGGCTATCTATGGTGGTAAGTCCCATGTAGTACAGGCTTTCCAGTGTCCTTACCGATGTGGTTCCCACCGCTATTATCCTGCCTTTGTTTTGCACAAGCTGCTCTATGGTTTCCCTTTTCACAGCAATGTATTCGGTGTGCATCTCGTGGTTGCATATATCTTCGCTTTTCACCGGTTTGAAAGTCCCGGCTCCCACATGTAGTGTTATTTCTGCGCATTTCGTCCCTTTTTTCCTGATGTCGTCCAAGACTTTTTCAGTGAAGTGCAACCCTGCGGTCGGTGCGGCCACCGATCCGTCTATTTTGGAATATACAGTCTGGTAAGTCTTCTTGTCGCTTTCTTCCGTTGCGCGGTTGAGGTATGGCGGTATGGGCAGTTCTCCTGCCGAATCGAGTATTTCGGCGAATGTCACGTCATCGCATCCCCATTGGAAGTTTATTATATGTCCGGTGCCGTAGGCCTGTTCCCTTTCGGCCCAAAGCGTAATGTCTCTGCCTTTCACGTTGAAGTTGCAGTGCAGCCTGCCTTCTTTCCATTTTTTCAGGTTGCCAATCATGCAAATCCATTTGCACGAACTGACCGCCGCGAAGTTTTCCGAATATTCTTTCGGGCAATATGGCTCGAGGCAGAATATCTCGATTGATGCTCCGGTCTCTTTCTTGAAGTGCATTCTGGCCTGTATGACCCGCGTGTTGTTGAACACCAGCATGTCATCGGGCGAAATATAACCGCTTATGTTCTTGAATACAGTCTCTTCTATATGCCCGCTCCTGTAGACCAGCAGTTTCGATTCGGAACGTTCCGGCAGGGGGTATTTGGCTATCCTGGCCTCCGGCAGAGGATAGTCGTATTCTTTTATCTTGATGTGTAGAGCTTCTTCCATGTCGTTTTTTTGATATGTCGGCAAAATTAGTGAAATTTGCACACATGAAGAAAACAAAAGATTATAGAGTATGGCTATGAAAATAGGTGACAAGGTGCGCTTCCTGAATGAAACAGGTGGAGGCGTGGTAAGCGGATTTGTGAGCAAGGACATAGTGAATGTGAGGGATGAAGACGGTTTTGACATACCTATGCCTGTGCGCGAATGTGTGGTTATAGATACTAATGACTATAATATAAAGATTGAACCGAAGAAAGAAGACAGGCCGAAGACCGAAGAGGTGGAGCAGCCTGTAGTGGAGAAAAGGCCGTTGAGCGAGACCAGAGAAGGAGAGAAGCTCAATGTCTATGTAGCCTATGTCCCGATGGATGTGAAGTCTATGGCCACTACATCTTTTGAAGCATATCTGGTCAATGACAGCAATTATTATCTGTATTATACATATTCTTCGGGAGAGAATAAAAATTGGATATTGAGAAGTCACGGAGTAGTGGAACCTAATGTGAAACTGTTTTTGGAAGAGTTCGGGAAAGACATGCTCAATGAGATGGAACGTATCAAAGTGCAGTTTGTGGCTTTCAAGACCAAACCTTATGTCGGCAAACCTGCCGTCAGCGTGGAGCAAAGGATAGATGCAGTCAAGTTTTACAAGTTGCATTCGTTTGTCGAGACAGATTTCTTTGATACTCCCGCCATGTTGTATGACATAGTGAGAGATGATGTGCCGGCACGTACACGTCTGGTATCGGCTGAGGAACTGGCCGATTCGATGCGTGCCAAGATGAAAGATGATGTGCGGGTCATATCGCAGCCAATAGTCAAGAAAAAGCATATCGACAGCATTCTGGAAGTGGATTTGCATATCGACCAGCTGCTCGATACGACAGCCGGCATGAGCAATTCGGACATGCTGAAGTATCAGCTTGAGACTTTCAACAAAGTCATGCAGGAGCACCTGAACAAAAAGAACCAGAAGATTGTGTTCATACATGGCAAGGGAGACGGAGTGTTGCGGAAAGCGATACTCGATGAGCTGAAAAGGAAGTATAAAAACTGTCTTTCTCAGGATGCATCGTTCAGGGAATACGGTTTCGGCGCCACGATGGTGACCATAAAATGATTTATATTCATCAAAGGCATATATCTGTATGGCATATTTCTTTGTATTCAGAAACGGTCGTCTCATCCTGGAGAAGACCGGAGACGGTTTCCGTATCCCCGCATCGGAATGTCTTTTGCCTGAGAGGGGCAAATGTGCATACATGCACGATGGCGGAGAGATAGACGGACATAGATGCTTAGGTTATTACACAGATGCGGAACAACTGGCGACAGGCCTTACGGAAAAAGGATTGAGAGAATCTTACGACTTGCTGCCTGAAGCATTCTACCGTATGGCAGGCAAGGTGTGGCAGATGGTCTATTGGGATATGAACAGCCGTTTTTGTCCGGTGTGCGGCGCGGCGACCGAACGCACAGATAGAATCTGCAAGAAATGTCCGTCTTGCGGAAAGGAAATATATCCTCCCATATCTCCCTCCATCATGGTGCGTATATCCAAAGGCGACAGCATACTCATGACTCACGCCCGAAACTTCTGCGGCTCTTATAAAGGACTTGTGGCAGGCTTTGTGGAACCGGGAGAGACTTTGGAAGAGTGTGTGGAAAGGGAGGTGATGGAAGAAACCGGACTGAAAATCAAGAATCTGAAATATTTCGGCAGCCAGTCATGGCCGTATCCGAGCGGTATGGTAGTGGCTTTTACCGCCGATTATGATTCGGGCGAACTGAAGATGCAGGAGGAGGAACTTGATTCGCTCGGCTTTTTCAGCCGTGACAATATGCCTCCGGTGCCTAAGAAACTGAGCATGGCGCGCATGATGATTGACGATTGGCTGGAGAGGAAAGACTGAGCGGACGGCTGTTTGAGTGGCGGAATTTCTTTCTGTTTTTTGTGCAGTCAAGATAAAAATGTATTTTTGCACATAGAATTTGGCTGTGTGCATCTGCACGTGGCTTAGCTTTGTTGTTATGGGAATGTCCAAGACAAAGAGCGTGCTTATCGACACGGCACGCCGCCTGTTCGCTCAGAACGGCATAGAGAATACCACAATGAACGAGATTGCCATTGCTTCGGGCAAGGGCAGGCGCACGCTTTATACTTATTTCAAAAACAAGGAAGACCTCTATTCCTGTGTAGTGAAATCGGAGCTTGACAGGCTTTACAACTCCATAAAAGCCGTTTCGGAACTTGACATACCGCCCGATGACAAGATCATAGAAATGATATACACCCACCTGGATGTCATAAAGAAAGCCGTGTTGCGCAACGGCTCGTTGCGGGGAGATTTCTTCAGGGACATAAACAAGGTGGAACTTGTCAGACGCACATTTGACAACAAGGAGATACGCCTGCTCTACAAAGTATTGCAGGAGGGCAAGGATGCCGGTATTTTCGAGATAGACAATGTGGGTATGCTGGCCACTCTGATACACTATGCCGTAAAGGGCATGGAGGTGCCTCACATAAGGGGAGCCATATCGCCCGACATGGACAAGAAGATTTACAAGGTCTATGTGCGCAAGATAGTATTTGGCGCATTGAGACGGAAAAAAATGAAATACTAATCATAAAAATTTACAGAAAATGGATTTATTGAAAGGAAAAACAGCAGTCATTACCGGTGCAGCAAGAGGTATCGGTAAAGCTATTGCGCTGAGATTTGCGGCTGAAGGTGCTAACATCGCTTTTACGGATCTGATGTTGGATGAAAACGTGAAGAATACGGAAAAGGAACTTCTGGAACTTGGAGTGAAGGCCAAAGGCTATGCTTCGAATGCTGCCAAATTTGACGAGACGGAAGCTGTCGTTGCCGAGATTATGAAAGACTTCGGACGCATCGACATCCTTGTCAACAATGCGGGCATAACGAAAGACGGCCTTATGCTCAGGATGTGCGAAGCGCAATGGGATGCAGTGATAGGGGTTAACCTGAAATCGGCATTCAATTTCATCCACGCCTGCCTTCCCGGCATGGTGCGCCAGAAGAGCGGAAGCATCATCAACATGGCTTCGGTGGTGGGTGTGCATGGCAATGCCGGACAAGCCAACTATTCGGCCTCAAAAGCCGGCATGATAGGTCTGGCCAAGTCCATAGCTCAGGAAGTGGGTTCAAGGGGTATCCGTGCCAATGTCATAGCTCCGGGATTTATCATCACCGATATGACTGCGGCTCTCAGCGATGAGGTCAAGGCCGAATGGGCAAAGAAGATTCCTCTCCGTCGCGGCGGTACTCCGGAAGATATTGCAGATGTGGCTACGTTCCTCGCTTCCGACATGTCTTCTTATGTCTCAGGCCAGGTGATACAGGTAGACGGCGGCATGAATATGTAATGGCTTCTTCCCTTTGGAGCCTGAAAATATCATCGGCTCGGTCTCGGGTGAAGATGGCGTACATCTTCGACCGGGACCGAGCCGATCTTTTGTCGTTACCGAGCCGATACCTGTGGGAGATCAAGCCGATGTCAGGCTCACCTCCTTGTCCTTCTCACAGTGGCTCTTGGTGCAGACGATGCTTTTTTGGTTTTGGTGGAACTTTTCACCTTTTTGGTCTTTTCTTTCTTTGCCTTGTCGGCATCTTTGTTGTCATTGTCGTTTTTGTCGCTGTCGTCATCTTTCATCTGCTCTTCATCATCGTTTCCATCCTGTCTGTCGCGTCCTATTCTTTTCGAGTTGTCTCGTTTTTCTTTCACGCCGGTGCTCTCTTCGGTTTCTTCCTGTTCGGTTTCAGGGGCATCCGGAGCTTTCCACAGGTTTTCTTCGAATGTCAGCAACTGGTTTTCTATCCGCTCCTGTTCGGCTTTCATCAGGCTGTCGGTGGGGCAGTATTGCGCAAGCGTCTTGTTGAGCCTGTTGGTGGTCTTGTATATATCGCCTTTGTACATGCCTGTGATGAAGAAGTCGTTGAGGGTGATTGAGGTGACGTTGTTGTAGTCGCTTGTCATGACGTATGTCCTCGACAGGTATGGTGCCACGTCTTTGTATCTCACCCAGAACATGGGATATTTCGTCTCTTCTCCCGTAAATTCGTCCGCTCTGTGCAGCACAGGGCAGAATGCCTCTATCTGTTTGTTGTATGTGGAGGAGCGGTCGTTGAAGTAGTTCACTTCTTTCACGAAATAGCTTTTCACCTCGTTGCTCGGCACGTCAGCATCATCGACTACGAATACTGTGTCGTTTCTCACTTCTCTTTCTTCATAATAGATGTGATATCTGTCGAGCATGTCGCGCGGATTCAGCCTGTTGCTTTTGGTGAATTGCTCTATTCCGTCCAAAGTGTATTCAAACACCGGAATCCTGTTGGCCAGAGCCAGTTTGAATACGAGCGTAAACAGGTTCATCTCGTTGCCTACGGGCCTTTCGGGATAGTATAGCGATGAGTTGTTTTCTTCCGTAAGGTCTATTGTCCTGTATATTTCCCTTTTCCATTTCAGGTCTTCGGGTATTTCGGCTGCCGGTGCATACTGTGTCCTTGCCCTTACGGTCATGCTGCTTTTGTTGTTTTCCTGCTGCGCCTGTTGTCTTCTTCTTGATGGCGCTTGCGCGTTGGCATCGGGCATGAAAAATGCGCTGCACAGGAGCAATATGGTAATATAAAATGACTTTCTCATATGGCGTGTGTTTTTATTTTAGTTTACAATGACTTCGAGTGTGGTCGGCAATGTCCTTTCCAGTCCGTCCGGTCCTATGGCTCTGACTCTGGATATGTAGAACCGCTTGCCGCGCGACAGTCTTCTGAACATGTCTTTCTGCCTTTGCGTGAAATTGGCATCTTTTGAGACTTCAGGTACTGCGTTTCCCATATTGTCGAAGAATACGGTTTCAAATCCCAATACCTTGAAATCTATGTTGAGCAGTCCGTCATCGATGGCGGCAATGATGCCGTCTGTGTTCATCAGCACGGATTTGGGCAGGCCTGTGCCTCCGCGATATCTTTTCGGTGTGCCTTTGTCTACGTATTCGATGAACGGGGTAGGGTCGGGCAGCTGTCTTACTCTGAACGTATATTCTCCCATCGGCTGTGTCCTGCCGTCGGTTGTCTTGGCCGATACCCTTATTACTGCATCTTTGCCTATCTCGGCCGGGCGGGCTACAAATCCTGTTCCGCTTTTCTGTAGCGTGCCGTTTGTCATGGTGGCCGATATCTGGTTGTTGGAGAATCCCGGCACAGATATGCTTATGGGGTTGTCGTATCCGGCATAGAGCATGTTCATCATAGTGGCCGATACGGTAGCCGAAGGTTCTATGACGTTGTAGGTCTGCGAGAAGTCCCTCCTCAGCACATCTCCGTTTTGCGACAGTTCCATATAGCCTTTCAAGGTGAATTCTCCGGTCGAGTTGCAGATGGTTTCGTACACTCCGTTGTTTTCCATCGGCAGCAGTTTGTCGTTGATGTATATGTTTGGCTTTTGAGTGGAATCCACTGCTGCAAGTATGATGTTTGCTTCAAATTTTCCCCCTCTGACTATGGTTTGCGAGTTGGGTATGACATAGGCATTTATCTCGTTCACTCTGAGGTCGCCTATGTCTATGTTGTTCACCAGCGTGTGTATCACTTCTCCTTCCGCATATCTGATGTCGTTCTGATATTTGGTGAGCAGGGTTATAGCGGCGGCGGTAGGTGTGTTTTCAAAGATGTATTCCTGCCAGTTCTTGCCTTTGTTGTCCTCCTTGTCGGGCACTGTCGTATTGAAGTTGTCCGATATGATGTTGTGCTGCACGGAGTCTTTTATCATGTTGAGCATTTGCTCTTTGTAATAGTTTATGTGGTTGTAGAGGTTTTTCCCCTCGCCTCTGTTGGGTGCAAGCATGATGTATGATGCCGCTTCCAGGTCCTCGCGGTTTTGGATGTTGTAGATGTCTCCGTCTTCTCCGTCGGCCTGTTTCACTATTCTTATTTTCAGGTCTTCAATATAGTTGTATAGGGAGTCCGACATGTGTTTCACTTCCTGT
>DVIH01000087.1 GCA_018711405.1 Candidatus Avibacteroides excrementipullorum
TATTTGTTGAAGAAAAAATATTTCACTTTAGTTGAAAACATGGTTTTGGTGCCTGTTTCCACATGGTTACGCGTTCTTTTATCGGACTCTTTCTTGTCTTGTTATCCGACTCGGCGTATATATAATGGCGTGGATGTGGATGTGTTCAGGCCTGTCTCTATTGAGAAATGGATATATGAAAAAGGCTTTTGCGGAAAGAGAATGGTATTGGGGGTCGCTAATAATTGGGACAACAGGAAAGGGTTGAAAGACTTTCTTGAGTTGAGAAAAATTTTGTTTTCCGACTATATAGTTGTTCTTGTTGGATTGAAAGATAAGCAAATCAAATCATTGCCTGAAGGTATAATAGGAATAAAGCGAACAGATAGTGTTGAGGAACTTGCCATGTATTATTCAGCTGCCTCTGTTTTTGTTAATCCTACATGGGAGGATAATTTTCCGACTGTTAACTTAGAAGCATTGGCGTGTGGTACACCGGTTATAACATATCGTACAGGAGGAAGTGTAGAGGCTGTTACAGATGAAACCGGACTTGTTGTTGAACAAGGAGATATACAGGGGTTGGCCTGGGCTATATATGAGATGTCATCTAAAGATAGAAAGAAGCTTGAGATTGTTTGCCGTAAGAGGGTTTTGGATTGTTTTAATAAAGATGACAGGTATGGCGATTATTTGAATCTATATAATAATTTGTTGCTAAATACAACGATTTGAATTTCTGATAAAAATCTAATTTAATTTTATTTATGAAAATCTCAATCGTCACCGCTGCCTACAACAGCGGTGCGACTCTGCGCGACACTATGGAGAGCGTGTTGCGCCAGACTTACAAGGACATAGAGTATATCGTGGTGGACGGAGGGTCGGGCGACAATACTATGGACATAGTGCGCGAGTATGAACCCCTGTTCGAAGGGCGCATGCGTTATGTGAGCGAGCCTGACAGGGGCATCTACGATGCCATGAACAAGGGCATCGGCATGGCTACGGGCGATGTGGTGGGCATGCTCAACAGTGATGATTTCTATACTTCGGCGGATGTCCTGGCAGGTGTGGCGCAGGTCATGTCCGGCACCGGTACGGATGCTGTTTACGGGGATGTGCATTATGTGAACGATGGCGATTTGGGTAAATGCGTGCGTTACTATTCATCGCGGCTGTTCAGCAGAGGGTGGATGCGTTTCGGCTTCATGCCGGCTCACCCTTCTTTTTACTGCCGTAAATGGGTGTATGAGCGGTACGGGACGTTCGATTTGTCATATCGTGTGGCTGCCGATTTTGAAAATCTGTTGCGGCTGATATTCGTGCATCGCATCAGCATCTGTTACATGCCCGTGGACTTTGTGACCATGCGCACGGGCGGTGCGTCATCATCGGGGTGGAGAAGCCACAGGCAGATAATGCGTGACCATCTGCGGGCTTTGAAACAGAACGGTGTATTCTCGAACATGTTGTTTCTGACGCTCCGCTATCCTTATAAATTGTGTGAGGTCGCTTTGACAAAAATAGATAACAGACTATCAAAAGCGAATAGCCATGCCTGACTACAAGAGAGAAGACAGGGAGAAAATCTTAAGGTACATTGCCGCACGTGCCGGGCAGGATGTGCCGGTGGACGACATAGTGCGCAAGGCGGGTGCGGACAGGTTGCGCGTGCATCCTCTGCTGTTCGAGTTGGAACGAGAAGGATACATAGCAGTAGTGGCGCGCAGGGCTTTGGGTGCGCCTGCGGTGGTTAGGCTTGTAAAAACTGCATGAGTATGGAGACGAACCAGGTTTCACGTCTGCTAGTATCGATGATATGCCGTAAGGTTTTGCAGGCGCATGTATTGGAAAAGTCCAACAGGGATCGTATAAACGTTTATCGCGTGAACGGTTGCTGGGTGGCTTTCGATGTGTCGGCCTATTTCGTGTCGCGTCTTGTGCGCGGGTGCGATGTGTCCGTCTTGGAATTTCCCGATGCGGTCGTGGCTTCGGCTGAGCTGGACGATGCCTGTCTGGATGAGTTGAAAGACAAATGCCGCTTGCTGGAGGGCGGCACTGGGCGGATGAGCTTTGCCGCAGGCCTCTCGCGCTGCGGCTACAGACGCTGGAGGGCGGAGCAGACGGCGTTGTAGCAAGGGGAAAGCCGCTATATCAGTATGCCTGTCTTGATGATGTCTGCATAGAGAGGATTATTGGTGTCTTCTGTGAGTAGAACCGGCTCTATAAGATTGCTTATCTTACGTTTCAGCTTCCACAGTAAAGGAGTGTCCTCAAAATAATCATCGCTCATGCGTTCCACAATAACGGCAATATCTATGTCGCTATCCTCCGTATGGTTGCCTTTGCTGTATGAGCCATAAAGGTAAAGAGCCTTTAGGGGCAACTGTTCTGCAACTGCTGCCTTATAGCGTTGTGCCAATTTTATAGCTTGCTCTTTATCCATATTCTTAATTTGTCTGTTTGTTCTATCAGTTCTTTGCAGCGGTCTGAAGTCAGACTTTTCATCAATCGTTCTTTATATGAGGGATAGCGTGCTTCTATGTTCAACGGCTCAAGCTCATCTATGAAGTCTGTTTGTTCCTCTGACATATCCTTATCCAAACCGCTTTTCTCGGCAAGTCTTGATAAGCTGTGAATCTTCAAAGGCGGTTCTTCCAACACATTGCTCCAATATGCTTTCAGTATCTTTTCTATGGTTTGGTGACACATGAAAGCCACATAAAGGTAACGCTTGGTTTCAAGCATAGCCTTTGCCGTGTCAAAATCATAATCTGACATCTCAATCCAATATGTTACCTTGTCGTTCATTGGTCTATCAATGTAGTATCAAACGCAAATATAAGGAATTTTTGTGATAAATAATTGTTTGGAGGCGGAAAACAATTATTTTCAAGTTATTAGATAGGCTGTTATAAAAGCATTGGAAAGGCGTGTTCGCTATCTTCGTTGGCAATAAAAAACATCCGGTTTCAAACGAAACCGGATGTTTTTTATTTAGTCTGTGAAAAATACAGCTTATTGTATTTCCTGGTTCGCTATGACGGAAACGATGGATTTGTTTTCACGTCCTCTCTTGAAGCATACTGTGCCATCAATGAGCGCGAAAAGCGTATGGTCTCTTCCGATGCCCATGTTTTCTCCCGGATAATATTTCGTTCCTCTCTGGCGAACGATGATGTTGCCGGCTTTACATGCTTCTCCGCCGAAAATTTTCACGCCTAATCTTTTGCTTGCCGATTCGCGTCCGTTCTTGGAACTTCCGACTCCTTTCTTATGTGCCATTTTCTTTTACCTTTCTTTAATTTTGATTAAGCTACGATTTGTTTCACTCTCAGTTCAGTAAACTGTTGGCGGTGTCCGTTCAGTTTCCTGTATCCTTTTCTTCTCTTTTTGTGGAATACCAGCACTTTGTCGCCTTTTACAAGCGGGGAAACCACTTCGCAGACCACTTTTGCGCCTTCGATGACGGGCAACCCTACTTTCACCTCGCCGTTGTTGTCGGCCAACAAAACTTTGTCGAACTCCACGTTCGCACCCGATTCAATACCATTGATGTGGTGGACAAACAGCTTTCTTCCTTCTTCTACTTTGAACTGCTGTCCTTGAATTTCTACTATTACGTACATTTTTATAAAAACATTATACGGTTTCTATCCTGAAGGTGCATGCACGCGGGGCATGTCTTTTTTACCTTGCAGAACTTTATTGCGGCGCAAAATTAGTGATAATAGTTGAATCGGCAAAGAACCGGACGTTATTTTTATTGCGGATTTTCTTGTAAGACAACAATAAACGGTGTCGCACCGCTGCTGTTTTACGAGCCGTTTCGGTGTCGGGGCGGGATGTGCGCCATCTTTGCCCGGGATGGCGTACATCCCCGGCCGGGATCGGCTCGGTCTCGCCCGAAGATGGCGCACATCCCCGGCGGGGTGAAAAGCAAAATTTTCCGACTTTTTTGCTGATTTTGCAACGGGTTGATATTTAACGTGTTAAGACTGCCGCGTCAAATTTTGGCACAACCTCCGTCAAGATTTGGCACAACAACTTGGATAATAATTTTTGTTAATTCAGACATTCCGCATACCTTTGCCGCAAAGTGTGAAGACCGATGAAAAGATGCAGCGACATATCATCCGCAAAACCGTCACGGGCCGTACCTGCAATGTTGCCCGCGTGTGATGACGTGTGCAAAAACCGCGCTGAAAACTTGCAGGAGTGCGGATATTGTATAACACACACAGAGCCTCGCGCGTAAGCGTAAATATACTCTAAAAGATTTAATAAACAACACATTCCGCATCCCGCCGGCATGGAGAAATCCCGTCTCCACGCCTGCGGGATGCCTTGTTTTTCCCCTTTCCGCATACGGACAAAAACCATTACATGATATGAACAATATGATAAGAACCGTGACAACAGTGTTGCTACTGCTGCTCCTGCTGCCTCTTTCGGCGCGCGGGCAGAGCGACACGACCTACATCTTCCGCTTCATGCCGCAGAGAGACATGTTCTATGTCCCCTATGAGGGCAATGGTGCGGAACTTTCCCGCCTGCTGGACTGCGTGGAGCGGCACAAGCCGGAGATACTGTCGGACGATATAACCCTCTATGTGGACGGCTACAGCTCCGCAGGCCGTGACGAGGCTGACAACCTGCGCATGTCAAGAATCCGTTCCAACCGCGTGAAGTCGGAGCTGATAACCGCTCAGGGCTTGACCGAGAAGTGCTTCGTGACTCATAATCACTCCGGCGGGGGCGACTGCGTGACGGTGAGGATGAC
>DVIH01000088.1 GCA_018711405.1 Candidatus Avibacteroides excrementipullorum
ATTTTTCAGAACAAAACGCAAATATCTTTCACTTATATAAAGCAATAATTCTTAATTCACAGTAATTACAAGCTCTTACATACTTAATAAAAGCCAATAAATTCGTTGCTAATTTACAAAACCTCCTTTTACCCTACAAGAAGAACAAGCAAAAAAATTATGCAAAGCTAACAGAACCCTTGCAGCTTTTCATTTGAAATCCTCTTGAAAAAGCACCCACCAACTGCATCACCCTCGTTAAAAAGCATGTCGCAGAGACAAGATAATGATTTATTTCCTACATTTGTGGGACATCATAATCAAACGATAACTTATTATGGAAAAGACAGCATTCAACGGCATGACCGTACACACCAACGGCAACATGCCAAAAACGGGCGAGAACGCGCCCGACTTCACTGCCGTGAAAAACGACCTGAGCGAACTGACCCTGAGCAGCATGCGCGGGAAAAGGGTGGTAATGAACATATTCCCCAGCCTCGACACCGGAGTGTGCGCCACTTCGGTGCGCAAGTTCAACCAAGCGGCAGCATCGTTGACCAACACTGCGGTACTCGCATTGTCGCTCGACCTGCCTTTCGCACAGGGACGGTTCTGCACCACCGAAGGCATTGAAAACGTAACCCCTCTATCACTGTTCCGCAACAGCGAGTTCGCCGAGAGATACGGACTGCTCATGACCGACGGTCCGCTGAAAGGCCTCATGGCACGCTGCGTCATAGTGGTGAACGAAGACGGAAAGATAATCTACGAACAGCTCGTGCCGGAAATAACGCAGGAACCCGACTACGAAGCGGCTCTGGCTGTACTGAAATAACAACACACGAAAACACGGACAACCATGAGAAAGAATTTCGGAGCAAAACCCCTCTCCTATCCGCAACCGGTCTTCATCATAGCAGCATACGATGAAGACGGCACGCCCAACGCCATGAACGCGGCATGGGGAGGCATAAGCGAGATGAACGAGATAAGCCTCTGCCTGTCAAACAATCACAAGACGGTGAAAAACATACTGCACAGCAAGGCTTTCACCATAAGCATGGCCGATGCCGGACATGTCACGGCATGCGACTATGTGGGACTGGTGTCGGGCAACAACGTGACCGACAAGTTCGCCAGAGCTGGATTCCACGCCACACGTTCGCAGTTTGTAGACGCGCCGCTCATAGACGAGCTTGCCATCGCACTGGAATGCAGGCTGAAAAGCTACAATCCCGAGACCTGCATCCTCATAGGGGAAATAGTGAACGTCAGCGTAGACGAACGCGCGCTCGATGAGGACGGCAAAGTGGACGTGGCAAAGGCATGCCCCATCACGTTCGACCCGTTCAACAACGAATATCTGAAGATAGGCGAGAAGGTGGGAAAAGCCTTTTCCGACGGCAAAAAACTGAAGTGAAAAAGATCGGCTCGGTAACCGCCAAAGATCGGCTCGGTATCGGGGGAAGATGGCGTACATCCTTGCCCGATACCGAGCCGATACTTTCCGCCCCCTCCGCACACACCATCGGACATCCGCCGACAAGAGCTTTTCCATCTGCCGCCGACAAGGGTTTTTAACGTCTCTACATGCCCGAAATTTAGGGAGCACAAATATTTTTTCCTATTTTTGCCACCTGTAAACACAGCAACTCATGAAAAGACATCAGACAATCATGGCCGCACTGTGCCTCTGCCTCTCTACAGCCTTTGCACTCCTCTCATGCGGGAACAAAAAAGACAGGACGGCAGATGCCGGCATGAAAGAGACGGTGACGGTAAAAGACTCCACCGCCATCATAACGCCCGTATATGCCGAAGGCTTTGAAATAAGATACGTAAGCGGAGGATGCCTGGTGGACATCCGCGACCCGCAAAAAGAAAAAGGGCAGGGAGAGACATACCACTTCGCGCTGGTCAACGACAAGGCGACATTCGACTTCGATGCCCTGCCCGACCGGTATATCACTCTGAATGCACCTGTAAAGAGAATCATCTGCATGACATCATTGCAGCTATCCAACTTCCTCAGGCTCGGAGCGGCAGACCGCATAGTAGGCATAACCAGCACGCGCCACCTGTTCGACAAAGGCATCAACGAAAGGATAGCGCAAGGACTGATAAGCAAGATAGGCATAGAGGGCAACTTCGACAGCGAAGTCATCATCAACAAGAATCCCGACCTCATACTGATTTCCCCGTTCAAGCGCGGCGGATACGAGACCCTCAAGGACGTGGGCATCCCACTCATGCCGCATCTGGGCTATAAGGAAAAGACCCCTCTCGCACAGGCGGAGTGGATAAAATTCATCGGACTGCTGACAGGAGAGGAGAAAAAGGCAAACAGCATATTCGACTCCATAAGCCGGGAATATGAATCGCTGAAACGACTCACCGCAGGATGCTCCGACCGGCCTGTGGTGTTCAGCGGAGAGCTGCACGGAGGCAACTGGTATGCGGTGGGCGGACAGAACTTCCTGGCGCAACTGTTCAGAGATGCCGGAGCCGACTACTTTCTGAAAGACGACCCCAACACCGGCGGCATAACACTCGATTTCGAGACCGTCTACAGCCGGGCCGAAAGCGCAGACTACTGGCGCATCCTCAACAGCTATCCCGGCACATTCTCCTACGATGCGCTGGAGTCACAAGACCCGCGCTATGCCGACTTCAAGGCTTTCCGCGAGCGGGGCATAATATACTGCAACCTCAAGGAAACGGGCTATTACGAAAGCGCGCCGTCACATCCCGAACTGCTGCTGAAAGATTTCATCAAGGTGTTCCACCCCGAACTGCTGCCACACCACACACCGGTATATTACAAATTGCTGAAATGAACAAAGACAAGATTCCTGTGTGGTCGCTGATGCTGGCTCTCGTGCTGCTCATTGCAGTGCTGTTCTCGGCCAACCTTCTGCTCGGCTCCGTGTCGATACCTCTGAACGAAGTGATAAACATCTGCATCGGCAACGAATCTGACAACAGGATATGGACCAACATAGTGCTCAAGTCGCGTATGCCTCAAGCCATAACAGCCTTGACAGCCGGAGCGGGACTGGCCGTAAGCGGCCTGCTGATGCAGACTGTGTTCCGCAACCCTCTCGCCGACCCGTCGGTGCTCGGTGTCAGTTCCGGAGCCAGCATGGGTGTAGCCTTCGTGGTATTGCTGTCGGGCAGTCTGGGAGGCGTGGCATTGAGCAGTCTCGGCATCATAGGCGAACTGGCGCTGACGGTGGCATCCATAGCCGGCGCATTGGCAGTAATGGCGCTGATAGCGTTCGTGTCGCAGAAAGTAAGGGGCAATGTCACACTGCTCATCATGGGAGTCATGATAGGCTACATAGCAAACGCCATAATAGGAGTATTGAAATTCTTCAGCGTGGAGGAAGACATCAAAGCCTATGTCATCTGGGGTCTCGGCAGCTTCTCCAGAGTATCGGGCAACCAGATAATGCCGTTCGTATGCACTATGGCCGTGTTGCTGCCCTTGTCTTTCCTGTTGGTGAAGACACTCAACCTGCTGTTGCTCGGCGACAGCTATGCCCGCAATCTGGGCCTGAACCTGAAACGCGCCAGGTTGCTGGTCATCTCCTGTTCGGGCGCACTGGTGGCCATAGTCACGGCCTACTGCGGACCGATAGCCTTTCTGGGACTGGCCGTGCCGCATCTGTGCAAAGGCCTGTTCCGCACCTCCGACCATAAAGTTCTCATGCCCGCCAGCCTCCTCGTAGGAGCGGCAATGGCTCTGACCTGCAACATCATTGCCCGGATGCCCGGATTTGAAGGAGCCTTGCCGGTCAATTCCGTCACCGCACTCATAGGCGCACCGGTAGTCATGTCGGTCATCTTCAAGAAAAACAAAGGGGACGCAAACGAATAATATCCGCAAAAGACATGGAAACCATAAAGATAAAAGACCTCGACACCGGATATAAGGGAAAAAGCAAGACCCACGTCATCACACGCGGCATCAACGCATCCATAGACAGCGGCGAACTCACTTGCCTGCTCGGTGCGAACGGAGCCGGAAAATCCACCCTGCTGCATACCCTTTCGGGTTTCCTGCCCAAGATAAGCGGCACCATAAAGATAATGGACAAAGAGATAGCCGACTATTCGGAACGCTCGCTTGCCAAAGTCATAAGCGTGGTGCTGACAGAGAAATGCGCCTTGCGCAACATGAAAGTCACGGAAATGGTGGGGCTGGGCAGAAGCCCGTACACAGGATTCTGGGGCACGCTCGACAATGAAGACAAGAAGATAGTGGACGATGCCATAGACTGTATAGGCATAAACGAGCTGAAAGACCGCATGATGCATACGCTGAGCGATGGCGAAAAGCAGAAAGTCATGATAGCGAAAGCCCTTGCACAAGAAACTCCTGTGATATTTCTGGACGAGCCGACAGCCTTTCTCGACTATCCGAGCAAGGTGGAGATGATGCAGCTGCTGCACAGGCTGTCGCGAGAAAAAGACAAGACCATATTCATGAGCACTCACGACCTGGAACTGGCCTTGCAGATAGCCGACAAGGTCTGGATGATAGACAGAGATAACGGCATAACCATAGGCACTCCGGAAGACCTTTCGCTGAACGGCACATTGTCAAGATACTTCTCCCGCAAGGGCATAGTGTTCGACCAGAATACCGGACTGTACAAGATAGACAATGAATATACCAGACAAATGCGCCTCTCCGGACACGGACAGAAATACTCCATGGTGAGGAAAGCCCTGCAACGCAACGGGATTATGGCCGGACGGGACATGCAGTCGCAGGAATACATAGAAACAGGAGACCTGACTACCGACAGATATGTGTTTCACGCCGCCGACGGGGGCACTTGCCACGCTTCAAGCATAGAGCAACTGCTCGGCATCATCAAAGATTACTACAAGGACATTTGACAATGGCATCATCGGTCGTGCAACGCACATTGCCGTCCTCATCGAGCAACATTATCGTCAGCACCCCTCCCGGCAAAAGCGGGCTGCACCAATTCATGCAACGTCCGACAATAGCAGCCGAGAGTTTCGCAGCATCGTCATGAGGCAGATTCCAAAGTTCACGGGCAAGCGATATGTTGGCAATAGCATCCAATGCAGCATCAGAACACCCGGCATCACACGCCAATGACATGATGAAGTCCCTGTTCATCGTCACCTTATGGCTGTGCGTGTCAAGATTCCCCTCTGCCAGTTTCACGGCCTTGCCTATCATAATGCCCATATCAAGACGCCTCACGCCTGAAACCGATGCTGCCTTTATCGTTTCTCCGATGAAATTGCCGTAATGCACAAAAGCCTGAAGCGGCAGAGCAGGATAAAGGCATCTGACAAACCTCTCGCTCCGCGCTCCTGAGTTTATGACTATCCTTTCAGCACCCACAGCCAGGCCGACCTCTATCTCGCGCCTTATGGCTTCGACAAAAGCCTCAGCGGAGAAAGGCATCACTATGCCCGATGTGCCTATGATGGAAATGCCGCCCTCCACTCCCACCTTAGGATTGAAAGTTCTTTTTGCCAGTTCCTCCCCGCCGGGCACACTTACGGTAATGTCCAGACCACCGGAGTAAACCTTGCCTGCATTATGCTCTATCATCATGCGCGGCACCTTATTTATGGCAGGCCCGCCCACCGGCAGGCCAAGTCCGGGAAGCGTAACCGTGCCCACACCTTCGCCTCCCAAAAGCCTTATCCCTTCATGCGTTTCCGAGAAAGCAGCAGCAACCGCTATTTCATGAAGATGCGTCACATCAGGATCATCACCGGCATCTTTCACCACGACTGCATAAGCGGAACCGCCGCGCCTACCTGTCTCTTTCACCGGAACGGTTATAATCTCGCCATCGGGCAGCTCTACTTCCGCTTCGTCCGCACACTCCTCCCCCACAAGGCATTTAACGGCAGCGACCGCAGCAGCAGTCGCGCAAGTGCCTGTGGTAACACCGCTCCGCAACGGGAAAAAGTCGGGCAACAATCTCTCTACAGTCCGCCTCAGTCCATATCTGCCTGTCACGACAATGAACCCTTCGGGCATAGACGGACGGCAAACCACATAAATCCTTACACCGTATTTCTTTGCTGCATCTATCTTCTCTGTCAGTCCGCCCGATACTCCGCTTTCCTTAGTCAATATGGCATCAGGACAGATGTCTTCCACCGCCTGCGTCACTTCCCCCGCAGCATGGTAATATAAGAGCCGGTCGGCCGGAAAGCCCAAAGCCTCAGCCGTCCGCACAGATTCAGTCCTGTCCAGGATGCGAAAGAAGCAATCATGCCCGCTCCAAAACGGTTTCAAGGCTTTCATGGTCTGTACTCCGGTCAGCGCAAGCAGACGCTTCACTCCGTCATTTTCCATCTTGCGCATGGCATTATCATAATCGCGACATCTTGTCACATCATCACCCAAAGGCGGATATATGCGCTCCACACGGACAACGGGTATGCCGACCGCACGCGCCGCAACAGATATATTCTCATGCAACAGGCTCGCAAAAGGATGAGCCGCATCGACTATGAGCCTTATGCCGTTGCGCCCGCAAAAAGCCTCTATCTGCTGCGCAGTCATGCCTCCGCTGAGCCTTACTCCGTTTTTGCAGACTATTTCCTGATTGTCTCCCCGCGTGGAGTAATAAAAAGTGCGGCCTGCCGCATCGAGCACCGAAACAGCAAGCCTCCCTTCTGTAGTACCGCCAAAGACAAGTATCATTTGCGGAACATGTGTTTGAAATCGTCAGAATACAGTCTGGACACCCCTTCTCTATGGTCTATGGCATCGCCTACCACAAGGAGCGTGGTAAGCGTCAGATTATTGTCTTTCACTATGCGGGCAAGGTCTTTCAGTTGTCCCCTGTAAATCTTCTCCTCTTTCCACGTCAGTTTGTAGCATGCGGCTACAGGTGTCTCTGGAGGATAGGCCTGAAGCAGTTCGTCTTGCACCTGCTCCGCTATCGCCGCACTGAGATATATGCACATGGTGCTTTGCGAACGCGCCAACAGATGCAGTTTCTCTTTTTCGGGCATGGGGGTGCGCCCCTCGCCGCGCGTGAGTATTATGGTCTGCACCTTTTCGGGTATGGTGAACTGCGACCTGAGAGCAGCAGCGGCAGCCTGAAACGAAGATATGCCCGGAGTGATGTGGTAGTGCATGCCGTATTTGTCGAAGAATGCCATCTGCTCGGCTATCGCACCGTATATGCAGGGATCGCCGGTGTGCAGACGCACCACAAGCAACCCTTTGTCATAGAAACTTTTCATCAGCTTGAACTGCTCCTCGAGCGTCATGTATGCCGAGCTTCTGACCGTCGCTCCCGGTTTTGCATAATAAGTCAGTTCTGCAGGGACAAGGCTGCCCGCATAAAGCACGAGGTCGGCACGTTGCAGGAAATGCTTGCCGCGCACAGAAATCAGTTCCGGATCGCCGGGTCCCGCTCCCACTATCTCGACATGTCCGCGCAAACGGTCGGCACCGGCATCGAGAGATACCGCAAAGGTATAGCTGTTGCCATCAGTAGCATCCGCCTTCTGCTTTTCCATGAGCAAGCGTCCTCCGCCTGAGGCTTTAATGGCGCAACTTTCAGCCACTCCGTACACCCCTGTCACCTCAAACACTTTGTCGGAGGGGTTGGGTACATCTATCTCAGCCAGTTCCTGTGCATGATATATTTCAAGTGTACCGCACGCCAGCTCCTGCGACAAAGATTTCATAAACTTCTCATCTTTCTTCAGTTCTATCGTGGCGACACACCTGACCGCTTCGGGCGACAGGCCGTTCCGCCTCATTACGTTCTTTATGCTATCGGCCGAATCTCCAGGCTCGCAGTCCCTGCGGCATCCGGCACCTACGACAAGTACTTTCGGCACAAATGTCAGCATCGGCACCGTAGTGTCATACTCCTTATAAGTCACCGCTATTATCAGGTCGTAATATTCCTGCTCTATGCTTTCATAGTCATAATAGATCGTGACATGCGGCGGGCAAGTCCTTTCCAGTTCTTCAGTACCTTTGTCCTTCACCTCAAGCAGCAACGCCACAGGCCTTTTGCCGACAAAGGCGGAGATGAACCTGTTCATCTGTGCAGGCGTGGCCGATGTCTGCCATCCGAACCTGTTGGCCATAGTGTCGAGAGCCCACAGCCCTGTATTGTCGCTCTGCGTAGTGATGACAGGCTGCGCCCCTATCACCGCAGCAGCACGCATTGCAAGCTCATTGCCGCCGCCTATGTGGCCGGACAATACGGATACGGCAAAACGTCCGGTACTGTCTATATTCACCACAGCCGGGTCTGTGTGCTTGTCGTTCACGCAGGCCGATATGTATCTCACACAGATGCCGAGCGCACCTATGAATATGAACGCATCGAAATCGGCAAACCTGCCGGCAAGCAACTCTTTGTAAGACTCCGCCTTCTCGCATCCGTCATACTCCGATTTGCTGTAGACAGTGACGTGCGGCAACTCTTTTTTCAACTTCAACGCTATATCAAGTCCAGCCTCAGAAATAAGGATTACGGCTATATTCCCGGAATTTATCATAAGAAAATAATATTTGAATGTGTGTTCTGTCTTTCCTCACAACAAAAATAGAGATAAAAAGCGGAATTATAGACATGTGTCTTTGTTAAGAATGCTTATAACGCGATTTTATGGTATTTTTTCGGGTGATAAAAGCCATTTCGCACAGTCATTTCCAAGTCCGGAAAGCGTCCCCGCCGATGACTTCCGGCCCCCCCGTCCGGGATGTACGCCATCTTGCCCAAGGATGTGCGCCATCTTTGCCCGGGATGGCGCACATCCTTGGGCAAGACCGAGCCGATACTTTCCGGCGATATTCACAGCGACAACCACAGTTGCCGCAAAAAACAGCCCTTTCAAAAAAATGTGTTATCTTTGTAGTGATATTCAACAGTAAAAGTTTGATATGATGACATTGCTGAACATTCCCGGTATGCCTTTCGATCTGCATGTGACAAACCCTACATGGATATTCTTCCTCGTGCTTATCATAATACTGTTCGCCCCCATGATATTGGGCAGGCTGCACATCCCGCACATAGTGGGCATGATCCTTGCCGGCATGGTGATAGGCGAATACGGCTTCGACATACTCGCCCGCGACAGCAGTTTCGAGCTGTTCGGCAAAGTAGGGTTGCTCTACATCATGTTCCTGGCCGGGCTGGAGATGAACATGGAAGACTTCAAGAACATCCGCGTCAAAGCTACGGTCTTGGGGCTGCTGGCTTTCATCTTCCCTCTGGGCATAGGTTTCTGGGTCAACCTCAACATATTGGAATACGGAGCCATCACCTCGCTGCTGCTTGCCAGCATGTATGCCTCGCACACCCTTGTGGCATACCCCATAGTGAGCCGGTACGGCATCAACCGACAAAGGTCGGTAGGCATAGCGGTGGGCGGCACGGCAGTGACCGACACCCTGACGTTGCTGGTATTGGCAGTCATCTCCGGACTCTACAAGAGCGAGGCATCCGAATATTTCTGGGTGTGGCTGGTAATGAAATTCATAGTGCTCAGCATCATCATAATGTACACGTTCCCGCGCATTGCACGCTGGTTTTTCCGCCGCTACAGCGACAATGTGATGCAATACATCTTCGTAATGGCGATGGCGTTTCTCGGTGCCGGACTGATGGAGGCCATAGGCATGGAAGGCATATTGGGTGCGTTCCTCGTAGGCCTTGTGCTGAACCGCCAGATCCCGCACGTCTCCCCGCTGATGAACCACCTGGAGTTTGTGGGAAACGCACTGTTCATCCCCTACTTCCTCATAGGCGTGGGAATGATGATCAACGTCAATATCCTGTTCGGACACATTGACTCCATAAAAGTGGCCATAGTCATGATAGTCGTGGCTCTGGCCGGAAAATGGATTGCATCATGGCTGACACAGAAGATATTCAAGATGCGCGCCATAGAACGCGAACTCATGTTCGGCCTTAGCAACGCGCAGGCTGCGGCCACATTGGCGGCCGTACTGGTGGGCTACAACATTATCCTGCCCAACGGAGAACGGCTTCTCAATGAAGATGTACTCAACGGGACCATATTCCTTATCCTGGTGACATGCATAGTCAGCTCTTTCGTGACCGAACGCGCCGCTGCCAGAATAGTGAAATACGAGAACAGCGAAGAGGACTTCAAGGAGAAAAACAAACAGGAAAACGAAAACATACTCATACCTATAGCCAACCCAGACACAGTGGAAGACCTGATGAACATGGCCCTCACGCTCAAAAACGAAAAGAAGACAACACAGTATACGGCCCTTTCGGTGGTGCTCGATGTAAAAGAAAGCGGCAGCAACGATGAGATAAAAGGCAAACGCCTGCTGGAAAGAGCCGCCAACATAGCAGCGGCCGCCGACACGCAACTCACCATGATAAGCCGTTACGACATAAACATCGCATTGGGAATGCTCCACACCATAAAGGAAAGAAACATCAGCGAAGTCGTAATAGGCCTGCACCGCAAAACTAACATCGTGGACTCTTTCTTCGGAAATATATTGAGCAGCCTCCTGAAAGGCACTTCCCGGCAAATAATGATAGTGAAAAGCCTGGTACCGGTAAATACGATAAAAGCCATAGACGTGGCAGTGCCACCTATGGCCGAATATGAGATAGGATTCAAGAAATGGATAGACAGAATCTGCCGCTTCGCCCAACAGACCGGCTCGAAAATAACTTTCCATGCAAACGACAAGACTGCCGAGAAAATAGAACTGGTGATAAAAAGCAACAACATCTCGGTCAGATACGAAATGCACGACTTCCCCGACTATGACGACTTCCTCATCCTCACCAAATATGTGGGAGACGATCACATGCTCGTAGTCATAAGCGCACGGCACGGCACAATATCGCACAACGCCACCCTCGACAAGCTGAGCACCTATCTCGGCAAATATTTCTACAACAACAGTTTCATCGTGGTATTCCCGGAACAGCACGCAGGCAGCGAAATAGCAGACAATACCGCCGACACGCATGCTGCAAACGTGATAGTGGAACAAGACAACAAAAAACTTCTCGAAGAAGACCCCAAATCCTGAACAGACATGACATTACCCGACTGGCAACAACGCACCGTCCTGCTCACAGGAAAAGAAAAGAGCGACAGATACCGTTCATCGCATGTCATCATAGCCGGAGCCGGCGGCGTAGGAGCTTACGCTGCCGAGATGCTATGCCGGGCAGGAATAGGAAAAATAACGATAATAGACAGCGACACAGTGCAACCGACAAATATAAACCGGCAACTCATAGCGCTGCATTCCACCGTTGCACGGAAAAAGACAGACGTGCTTTCACAACGACTGCTCGACATAAACCCAGACTTGCTCATCGAGCCGAAAGACCTGTACATAACTGAAGACAACATCGCCGGACTGCTTGATGCCTCCCCCGATTTCGTAATAGACGCGATAGACACCATTGCCCCCAAATGCGCACTCATAACGGAATGCCTGAGACGACACATCAAAATCATATCGAGCATGGGAGCAGGGGCTAAAAAAGACATAACCAAGATAGCATACGCCGATATAAACGACACATACAATTGCGGACTGAGCAAAGCAATAAGGCTCAGGCTGCGCAAAGCCGGCGTCAAGGGGAAACTGCCCGTAGTATTCTCATCGGAACAGGCCGACAAAAACGCCATGCTGCCTGTCAACGAACCCAATAAGAAATCGACCACAGGCACCATAAGCTATATGCCCGCCACATTCGGATGCTATCTCGCCGCATACGTACTCGAAAACATATAGTAATGATAAAGATAGAAAACATAAAGAAAAGATTCGGCACGCTGCAAGTGCTCAAAGGCATAAACCTGACAGTAAACGATGGGGAAATAATAAGCATAGCCGGCCCCAGCGGAGCAGGTAAAACGACTTTGCTCCAGATCATAGGCACCCTTGACAAGCCTGACGAAGGAAACGTATGCTATAACGGGACGGACGTATTCTCCCTCAAGGAAAAGGAACTGTCGCAATTCAGAAACAGGAACATAGGATTTATCTTCCAATTCCACCAGCTGCTGCCTGAATTTACTGCCCTCGAAAACGTATGCATACCCGCCATGATAGCAAAGACAGACAAACGCGAATATATGAAAAGGGCAAAAGAACTGCTGGATTTTCTCGGGCTGAAAGACAGGATGGAACACAAGCCATCCGAACTGTCGGGCGGTGAAAAACAACGGGTGGCTGTGGCAAGGGCGCTCATCAACCGGCCGACCGTGATACTGGCCGATGAGCCATCGGGAAGCCTCGACACGAAAAACAAAGAAGAACTGCACAAGATATTCTTCAACCTGCGCAAAGAGACCGGACAGACATTCATAATAGTCACTCACGATGAGCAACTGGCAAGCACCACCGACAGGACCATACACATGCTCGATGGAAACATTACGGACTAAGGCCGCCCGTTGCCGCAATGCAAGGTGACCACCATTATCTCGCTCGGGGCAAACATCCTCACTTTCGGGCCTGACGTGCCGATACCGTTGCTGACATACACCGGCACACCCGAATCGGTATATTTCAATCCGCGCCTGAACCGCTGCCCGTACTTGGACGGGATGACAGGAGCATAAAGGCCGAACAACGTAACCTGTCCGCCATGCGTATGCCCGGCAAAGGCAATATCCACGATGTCACAACCTATGTCCTGCACATAGTCGGGAGTATGCACGAGCATTATCACGAAATCATCCTTGCCCAAGCCACCAAGCGGAGGCGTACCGTAACCGCGCATATCAAAAGGATTGCCGATGCCGCAAATGTATATCATGCCCCCGTCCTCCGCACTCAACGAATCAAGCCTGTGCTCAAGCAGCGTTATGCCGTTGCGCGCCATCGCCTGCCTCACCTCATCGCAGCACGACTCATAATCATTGTTGCCCAAGACCGCATACTTGCCATAGGTTGTCCCGACCTTTCCCAATGCAGAAAACAACACTCTCACCGTATCGCCGCATCCCTCCTTGTAGTCGCCTCCCATAAGCAACACATCGGCTTCTATCCTATCGAGCGTCGAGACCAGCTTGCGCAATCTCCTGTCGCCGAACCGGCTTTTGTAATGCAAATCGGAAATAAAAGCCACCTCCAGTCCGTCAAAACTCTTTGGCAAGTCAGGAGAATAGAAGTCATAATGCTTTATCCTGGCTACGCCGCGCGGTTTGACTCCGTTGAATGTGGCACAGGAAGACAACAGAACAAAAGACAGAAACAGTAATATGTATGCTACAAAAGTCTTCACATCTGAAATTATAAAAAAAGCTGCAAAGAGACTCCCCTTTGCAGCCTTGCATTGCAAGATGAATCAGATGGACAATTCTCTCAATACGCCCACAAGGTCGCGGTCTATGGGCTTGTCATTTTTTATCGCCTTGCTGAACGGCACATAAACCACTTTATCATTCTGCACGCCTACCATCACATTACGCTGCCCCTCCATGAGCGCTTCTATACTTGCCACTCCGAGACGGCTGGCCAGGATTCTGTCGTTCGCCGTAGGGCTGCCGCCTCGCTGCAAGTGCCCGAGTATGGTGACACGCACGTCATATTGCGGGTATTCGTTTTTCACACGCTCCGCATAATGCATTGCCCCTCCGGTAAGCTCGCTTTCGGCCACAAGCACTATACTGCTGTTTTTCGATTTGCGGAAGCCGTTCTTTATGAAATCCTCCAACTGGTCGAATTCGGTACTGAACTCAGGTATGATGGCAGCTTCCGCGCCCGAAGCTATAGCTCCGTTCAAAGCCAGGAAACCGGCGTCGCGCCCCATGACCTCGACAAAGAAAAGACGTTCGTGCGAAGTAGCGGTGTCGCGTATCTTGTCCACACACTCCATGATGGTGTTGAGTGCGGTATCATAGCCTATTGTGGTATCCGTGCCGTAAAGGTCGTTGTCTATTGTTCCCGGCAGGCCTATGCATGTGACGCCATACTCCTGTGCGAATATCCTGGCTCCGGTCAGCGAGCCGTCTCCGCCTATTATGATAAGAGCGTCTATGCCCGCTTTGACCATATTGTCATAGGCTACCTTACGTCCTTCGGGAGTCATGAACTCCTTGCAACGCGCCGTCTTCAGGATGGTGCCTCCGCGCTGTATTATGTTACTTACGTTTTCAGTCTTGAAGTCCTCGATTTCGTTAGTATAAAGGCCTTTGTAGCCTCTGTAGATGCCTTTCACCTTCAATCCGTTGAATATGGCTGCGCGGGTGACGGCTCTGATTGCGGCATTCATACCGGGAGCATCGCCTCCGGAAGTCAGTATGCCTATGCATTTAATTTCTTCCATGACATATATGTGTTTAGTTTGAACGTTCCATGCAAATTTACAATATATCGGTCTACCTTGAATGTCTTTATCATATTTTATTTCATTCTTCCCCGTTCTTTTTTCCGGCGCAAAAGTCTTTCACCCTGCCCAACACGTTTTCCATAAGCCATTTGGGGGTGGATGTGGCTCCGCAAATGCCTATGCTGCCATAGTTCTCCACCATGCCCGGCTGCACTTCATCGGCGCTTTCTATGAGAAAGGTGTTGGCGTTCGCCTTTTTGCATTCGGCGTAAAGCATCTGCCCGTTGGAACTTTGCTTGCTGCTGACAAACAATATCAGTTCATGCGACAAGGCAAACCGCCGTATGTTGGGGGTGCGGTTGGCCACCTGCCTGCAAATGGTGTTGTACGCCCGGAATCCGGCACCTTCTTCCATCCTGGCAGCGATGCGTTCTCTCACGGCTGTAAAGCCTTCCTGCGACTTTGTGGTCTGCGAATACAGGCAGATGTCACGCCCGAAGTCGAGCTTGTCGGCCTCTTCCTTGTTTTCCACCACTATGGCCTTGCCTCCGGTCTGCCCCACCAGGCCGAGCACCTCTGCATGTCCTTTTTTGCCATAGATGACTATCTGCCTTGCCGCGCCGCCGTCGTCCTCCGCCTCTTTCTTGATGCGTTTCTGCAGTTTGAGCACCACAGGGCACGTGGCATCTATTATCTCGATGTTGTTTCTGCGTGCAATCTCGTATGTCTGCGGGGGTTCTCCGTGAGCCCTCAGCAGCACTTTGGCGTTTTTCAGTGCGGCAAACCTCTCATGGTCTATGGTGACAAGCCCCATTTTCTCCAGCCTTTCCACCTCCCTGCTGTTGTGCACTATGTCGCCCAGACAATAAAGGGTCTCTCCTTTCGCCAGTTCCTCCTCAGCCTTTTCTATGGCCGCAGTCACGCCGAAACAGAATCCCGAATTTTCGTCTATCTCTACCTTTTTCATATAAACAATCTATCGGTTGTTCAACGATTCCAGTTTTTCATTGAATCTGTCCATGAGCCATTCGTCCTGCTCCTGCAAAGACATGTTCCCGTTGTCCAGCACCAAAGCATCGGGAGCCTGCCGCAGCGGACTGATCTCGCGGGTGGAGTCTATACGGTCTCTCTCTTTCACATTTTCCAATATCGCTTCGTAGTCGGCTTTTTCGCCTTTGGCCGTCATCTCGTCATACCGTCTTCTGGCACGCACTTCGGGCGAGGCAGTGACAAACACTTTCAGCTCCGCTTCGGGAAACACGGCAGTGCCTATGTCTCGGCCGTCCATCACGATGCCTTTCTCCCGGCCGAAGTCCTGCTGCATCCCGGTCAGCACCCGCCTCACCACAGCTATGGCACTGACAGGGCTGACCCTTTCCGAGACCTCTATGGAGCGTATCTCCCTCTCCACGTTCTCCCCGTTGAGGTAAGTCTCGGTCACTCCCGTCACGGCATTGTTGCGAAACGATATGCTGATGCCGGCCATCTCCCTTTCCAGCCTATCGGCATCCACCGAGCCATCGGCCTTGAATAGCCCGTTGCGCATACAGTAGAGCGTCACAGCCCTGTACATGGCCCCGCTGTCTATGTGCCTGTAGCCGGTCTTTCTTGCGAAAGTCTTCGCCATAGTGCTTTTCCCGCATGATGAATAGCCGTCTATGGCCACTATAATCTTATGTGTATCCATAAAAATATTTAAATTTCTCCACTACAAATATAGGCATTTATCATGACAAGCGGAAACATCAGCCGCCATAAAGTTTCACATACCACCTTAGCATAGCACAGCAAATGAGTCTCCGCACGGACAATTTCACGCGCTGTACCCATAAGCCAAAACATCTCTGATTTTCAACGACTTTATACAGCAAAATGCACTACCTCCGACAAGCCCGAAAAAGATCGGCTCGATCTCCGCAAAAGATATACGCCATCTTCGGCAAAGATGGCGCACATACTCGGGCAAGATGGCGCACATCCCGGCCGGAGACAAAACCGCGCACGGCAAAAGCGGAAAGACATGCCCTCTCCGCACAGTGGGACAAGCCCGGCAGGTAGCTGCACATCGCATTAAAACATGCAACGAAAAGAAAAAGCATGTTAACAAAAAGAAAAAAGATGACGCAATCTTACATTTGTAAAATTGTCTTATGCAAATTTGTATGTTCTTTACGAAAGAATGCAACAACAATCTTCCGACATGAAAAGTAACACTGCCGAAAACAAGAAAGCAATAATCATGACAGCACTGCGACTGTTTCTGAAAAAAGGAATAAGGGCTGTCAGAATGGATGACATTGCCAACGAGATGGGCATCTCCAAAAGAACCCTGTACGAGCTGTTTGAGAACAAGGAAGAACTGCTGCTATGCTGCATCATGGAACAGAGAAACTACGATGAGGAACAGACCGGAGAGATAATCAACACATCCTGCAACACTATGGAACTCATACTGAGGATATACAGGCTGTTCATGAAGACGCACCGCAACACCAACCCGAAATTTTTCACCGAAATAAACAACTATCCGCAAATACAGAAACGGCTTCAGAAATCGAACGAGCAAAGGTCGAACGACATAATCAGATTTTTCAAAAGAGGCGTTGAAGAGGGTGTGTTCAGACCTGACGTAAAGTATGAGATACTCAACATACTGCTGCAAAAACAGATGGAATACACATTCTCATCGGACCTATGCGAGAGATTCAACATCAGAGACATATACAGCTCCATACTCATAACCATGCTGAGAGGCATCTGCACCGACAGGGGGAAAGACATACTTGAAAAATTCAATGCCGCCGATGAAGACATGCAATAAAATCAAAGGAAAAAGTTAAAAACAGACTAATACAGTTTCAGGCAGAATCGTTTTTACTAACTTTGCGAATTATTACAGACGCAGACATGCAAAAGAAGAAAAGAAAGATTTCGTTCTGGAGCAATATCCATTTCAAATATAAAATATCGGTCATCAATGAGAACACCCTCGAAGAAGTGGCCTGGCTCAGGATATCGAAACTCAACGGACTGTCACTGTTCCTGTTGACCATGATAATCCTTTTCTTCATCGCATCGCTCATAGTGGCATTCACACCGCTACGCAATTACCTGCCCGGCTACATGGACGCAAACGCAAGAACACAGATAGTGGGCAACGCCCTCGCCGTCGACTCGCTGGAAAACGCCCTCGTGCGCCAGCAGCTGTACATGGAAAACATCAAGGACATACTGCGCGGAGAGGTCAAGGCCGACACCATACACTCCATTGACTCCATCACACAGTTGCGCGCCGACTCGCTCATGGCAAGGACAGAAAGAGAAGAAGAGTTCAGACGCCGGTATGAGGAAAAAGAGAAATTCAACATAACCAACACCAATGTGACACTCTCCGAACTGGGCAACGTGATGTTCGTCAGCCCGATGTCGGGCACAGTGGTCAGACCGTTCTCATTGCAGACAGACCACAAAGGCACAGACTTGGCCGTAAAGCCGAAAAGCAACATACTCGCCACGCTCGGCGGCACTGTCATATTCTGCGGATATACAGCCGAACACGGATACACAGTAGTAATGCAGCACAGCATGAACACCACATCGGTATATGCCGGCTGCGGCACCATATTGAAAAACGAAGGAGACATAGTGGAAGCGGGAGAAGCCATAGCATTGACCGCCGGAACAAACAGCGGAGAAAAAGACAGCGTAATCATGCACTTCGAGCTGTGGCATAACGGCAAAGCCGTCAACCCTGAAAATTTCATCCTATTCTGAAAAGCATTATGAAGAAAAAACAAATAGCTGTATTTGGCTCCACCGGAAGCATAGGAAAACAGACCTTGCAGGTAATAGAAGCCAATAAAGACATTTACGAAGCATACACCCTGACCGCAAACAAAAACTGGGAACTGCTCGTGGAACAGGCCAGGAAATTCAACCCCGACAACGTGGTGATAGCCGACAAAGCCCTCTACGGCAAAGTGAAAGAAGCATTGGCCGACAAACCGGTAAAAGTATATGCCGGAGAAGATGCCATAGCACAGATCGCCGAAAGCACAGAAACCGACATCGCAGTCATCGCGCTGGTAGGATTTGCCGGACTGCGCCCCACGATACACGCCCTGCAAAGCGGCAAGACCATAGCTTTGGCCAACAAGGAAACACTCGTCGTGGCAGGCGAACTGGTGAACAGGCTTGTGGAAAAGCACAAATCGCCGATATTGCCCGTTGACTCCGAGCATTCGGCCATATTCCAATGCATCGCAGGAGAAGGAAACAACAGGATAGAGAAGATATTGCTCACCGCATCGGGCGGGCCGTTCCTGCACAAGTCATACGAACAGCTGGCAAAAGTCACCAAAGACGAAGCCCTGAGACATCCCAACTGGAAAATGGGAGCAAAGATAACGATAGACTCCGCCAGCATGATGAACAAGGGGTTTGAAGTGATAGAAGCCAAATGGCTGTTTGGCGTAGACCTCGACAAGATAGAGGTAGTGGTACACCCGCAATCCATCATACACTCCATGGTGCAGTTTGCCGATGGCGCGGTAAAAGCTCAACTCGGAGTGCCCGACATGAGAATCCCCATACAGTACGCTCTGTCATACCCGCACAGGCTGCAATCGGATTTTGAAAGGCTCGACTTCTTCAAATGCGGCAGCCTCACCTTTGAGCAGCCTGACATGAGACGATTCCGCAACCTGTCTTTCGCTTTCGAAGCAAGCAGGAAAGGCGGAAACATGCCATGCATACTCAATGCAGCCAACGAAGTGGCTGTCAACGCATTCCTGCACGATGAAATAGGCTTCCTGCAAATGAGCGAGGTCATAGAGACAGCAATGCAAACTTCACCATTCATTGCAGCCCCAACACTCGAAGACTTCTTCGACACTGACAAAGAAACAAGACTGCTGACAAAAGAATTAATCAATAAAAAGAACTGACATACAAAATGGAAACATTTCTGATACGCGCCCTGCAACTCATCATGTCGCTTTCCCTGCTCGTCATAATACACGAACTGGGGCATTTCCTTTTCTCCAAACTCTTCAAAGTAAGGGTGGAGAAGTTCTGCATATTTTTCGACCCGTGGTTCACATTGCTCAAGTTCAAACCGAAAAAGAGCGAAACGGAATACTGCTTGGGATGGCTTCCGCTGGGAGGATATGTCAAGATATCGGGCATGATAGACGAATCGCTCGACACCGAACAGATGAAACAACCGGCAAAAGAGTGGGAATTCCGCAGCAAACCTGCATGGCAAAGACTACTCATCATGATAGGCGGAGTGCTGTTCAACTTCATCCTCGCCATCATCATCTATGGCATGATACTGTTCACTTGGGGAGAAAAGACCCTCGCCCCCGCCAATCCGGAGTGGGGCATGGAATACAGCCAGAACATGAAAAATGCCGGATTTGAAGACGGCGACATACTCCTTGCCGCCGACGGGAAAGACCTCACGGGAGAAATGGAGAAATTTTTCAAACCGCGTCGCGGAGGCCTCTACCATAACGCCGACCTGATGAGAAGCGTGGCAAACGCATCGGTCGTGACAGTGCTCAGAAACGGCGAAAAGACCGACATAACCATGCCAGATGATTTCGGACAAAGCATAATGATGGACAGCGTATATTTCGCCAATCCCATATTCCCTTGCATCATCGACTCCATAATGCCGGGAGGAGGAAAAGAAGCCGGACTGATTAAAGGAGACCGCATAACCAACGTCAACGGAAAGGAGATAAAGACCTATGCAGCATTCCTGGACTACATGAACTCACCCGAGCTACAAGCAGACTCCGCCAGGACCGCCACTGTGACATACGTAAGAGACGGCATAAAGCATACAGCCGAAGTAAAGCTAAGCGATGATTACAAAATGGGAGTAGGCGTGAAAAGCATATTCGGCTTCCTGAAAGAAAACACCATAGAATACGGTTTCCTGGAATCCATCCCGGCAGGCATAACACTCGGAGTGAATACGCTGAAAGGTTACGTCAGCGACATGCAATATGTATTCACCAAAGAAGGAGCAAACAGTCTCGGCGGATTCGGCACGATAGGAAGCATCTTTCCCGGCACATGGGACTGGCACAGGTTCTGGGAAATGACAGCATTCCTCTCCATAATCCTTGCATTCATGAACATATTGCCGATCCCCGCACTCGATGGAGGACACGTCCTGTTCCTGCTGTATGAGATCATCGCAAGGAGAAAGCCAAGCGACAAATTCATGGAATACGCACAGATAGGCGGCATGGTTTTGCTGTTCGGACTTCTAATCTGGGCAAACCTGAATGACATAATAAGATTTTTCTTCTAAAGACATAAGACTCAGTGGAAAAGGCCGGTTACGGTCTTTTCCTCTTTTAACCCCACAGATATGAATGATTTTCTAAAAAGACATAAAGACCTGCTCATCTCCATTTGCGTCTTCCTCTCCGGATTTTCGTGCTTCGCACAGCTGTACTATTTCCAGCCATTGCTGCCCGACCTTTCGGAATGTTTCACCCTGTCGGCATCGGTCAGCAGCCTCACTGTGTCGTTTTCCACTCTCGGCATGGTAGGAGGATTGGTCGTGGCAATGTTCGCAGCCGACAGATTTCCCAGAAAAGCCCTGATATGCACCGCGCTGCTGGTCTCGGCCATAGCCTGCATAGCAGCATCGTTCGCCACCACGTTTTTCACCGTAGTCGCGCTATCGGCCATAAAGGGTTTCGTGCTTTCCGGAGCCACATCGGTATCTGTTGCATATATCACAGAAGAGGTCAGCCCCAGAAACAGGAACAAGATAGTAGGCCTGTACATTGCAGGCAATGCCATAGGCGGCATGGGAGGGCGTGTCATATCATCATTCGTGGCCGGCTCATACGACTGGCGTGTGGCATCGGTGACGATAGGTCTCATCTGCGCCGCATTCGCCATAGCATTCCTATGCTTGGCTCCGCGTTCGGTCAACTTCACTCCGCACAAAAGCCGGTTTCATTCGCTGGTGCTTTCAAACATAGCATTGTTCACATCAGGCACCCTCGTGCCATTCTACCTGTGCGGCTCGCTCATGCTCGGCATATTCGTGAGCCTGTACAACTATCTTGGCTTCTATCTGGTAGAACCGCCTTTCAACTTCGACCCCGACATCATACATTATATATATCTTATGTATATCTTCGGCGTATTCGGCTCTGTCGCCACAGCCAAACTCGAAGAGAAATTCCGCTGTACGTCCGTACTGAAGACGGTGATAATCATTTCAGTCGCAGCATTGCTCATCATGTATATCCCTATCCCGATAGTAGTCACTTTGGGACTTGCCGTATTCACGTTCAACTTCTTCGTCGTACACGTCACATGCAACCGCATAGTCAGCGAAATGAGTTTCTCGCACAAGTCCATAGCCCTGTCCATATACCTCCTGCTGTACTATCTCGGCTCGAGCTTTTGGGGATGGGCCACCGGACTCGTTCTCGACCACGTGGGATGGCAAGGTTTCATAGCATCGCTCATCATCCTCACTGTGATTCTCTATCTCATAGCACGGCACGGCTCGGCACGACTGAGACGGTACTCCATGAAAAGGCAGTAGCAGACAAGACAAACCCTGCCTGCTACTGCACACCAATATACCGCTATGTTACATATACCTATTAACTTTATTCCCTTTCTATCCTGACGAGTCCGCCATTGGAATCATCAAACAGGACTTTTGTGGCGGTCTTCTTGTTGAACAGATTGTTGGTAAGCACCTCTGTGGTACCGAACTGGGCTATCATGACATCCCGTTCTATCAACGTGGCATCCTTAGTGAACAATGACACGTGTGCCATGCCAGGAATGTTGTAGATCACGCCTTCATATTTATTGCTTTTCTTCTTTTCCTCCACCTCCGCAGGTTCAGGTATAATGTCCGCTCCTTCCACCGTCATATACACCGGCTCTCCGCACAGGTCATCGCTGTCGACCACCCCGAAAGCTTTGGAGAATCTGAATATAGGTTCAGCATCTAGATTACCCTCAGGAATCACATCCACCGTGTAGGTTATGTCTTCCACCTCCACCGTCCCCGTGAAGAGTTCTGTCAAGGCTTTTTCCTGTTCATCGAGTTTCGACAGGATTATCGTCAGCGATTCATTGTCGCCCGGCATATTGTCGGCTTCTCCGCGCAAGAACAGGTTGCGGCTCTCACGTATGCTGTATATCTCATTTGCTATCAGCTCCGCTTTCTTCGCAGTGGAATTGGCCATGAGGATTTCCTGAGTCATGTATTGCTGCACATCGGTCTTCTTCACAGATTCCCTGCCGCCTCCCATGTCTTCACGCTCCCTGCGGTCTTTTGTCTGAGGTCTGGTATTTATGGCCTGCAATATGCCTTCTTCCGACAACGACACCAGCACAGCCGATGTGTTGTCCTTATATTTTATGAAATATGCTTTTTCCTTGTCAGGCACACCGCGCTGCTTCAACGATATCTTCTTCATGGTCCATTCCGTACCTCCCTCTGCAACTACGTCTTTAAGCCCGAGATATCTCTCTCCGTATCTGGCAAATTCTCCCGGCTTATACGTTTTCTTTTCTATTTCGATATCGACCTGCAAGGCTGTCTTCGGCAAGAAATATACGACTCCGTTTTCAACGGCTCCCGGCACATAGTCCGACACACTGGTCTGCGCAGAAGCAAAAGCGGCCGCGCCGCACAGCAACAGGGTTGAAAGCAATGATTTCATCTTCTTTTCTTATTATTGTTATCCGGCAAATATAAAAACAATTATCTGTATTTCAGGCAACGCCCATGCCTTTTTAGTAAATTTTCATCCATGCCTCCGGCAATTTGTCTATAATGTCGCGCGCATTCATCCCTATCACACCTTTTTCCTTTGCAGCGAGGTCACCTGCCAGACCATGCACATACACGCCTGTCAAGGCCGCGTCTTCAGGCTTCACGCCTCTTGCAAGGAGCGCGAGTATCACGCCCGTCAGCACATCGCCGCTGCCTCCTTTGGCCATCCCCTGATTGCCTGTGGAGTTGACGTAGAACTTATGTTGCGGAGTGACCGTCACCGTATAGGCACCTTTCACCACCACATAGATGCCGAACTCTCCGGCCAGGTCGGCCGCTTTCCGAAGCCTTTCATACGAATCGGCACATCGGCCTATGATACGCTCCAGCTCGCCGGCATGGGGAGTCAGGATGGAGCCTTCGGGCAGGAATTTGAGCAGTTCCTTATCGGCTGCAATCAGATTGAGCGCATCGGCATCCGCCACCACAGGCCTGCCCCATGCAGACAGGAGTTGCTCGAAAGCCGCAGCCGTCAGCTCGGCAGTGCCCAGTCCCGGCCCCACTCCCAACGCATCGAAATGCGAAAGTTCGGGCACATGGGTGAATATCTGCTCGTGCATGTCTTCCGAAACGATGGCTTCGGGCACAAGCGTCTGGATGACATTGGTGCACAGTTGCGGCGTATGCACAGTGAGGATGCCCGCCCCGCTTCTCACGCAAGCGCCGGCCGCCATGGCGGCAGCGCCGGCCATGCGGTAGGCTCCGGCCACGAGCAAAGCACGGCCATTGTCATTCTTGTCGGCAAAACGGTCCACATGCTTCATTGCCGCCCTCACACGGTTGCCCTCCACAGTCTCGAAGTCGGCATCAGCTTCCCCGATGGCTTTTTCCGACAAGCCTATATCCACAAAAGATATTTCACCGGTATAAGTCCTGTTTTCCTTGAAGAAAAACGCAAGTTTAGGAAGCTGCACGCAAAACGTGCGGTCGGCCTTTATTATGGCTGCACGGTTGTTGAACGTATTGTCTTCGCACATCAGCCCCGAAGGCATATCAATGGAAAACACCTTCGCTTCCGACTTGTTTATCATCTTGACCAAAGCCGCGAAACCTCCTGTCAAGGGTTTGTTCAGACCCGAGCCGAACAAGCCGTCTATCACAGTCATGTCATCGGTTATGACAAACGGCTTCATCTCTTTCGTTATCTCCACAAAGTCCGATTTCCGTTCGTCCACAAGCCTGTTTCTGTTGGCCTCGCATTCGGGAGAAAGCCCCTTGCCCACGTTGAGCAATATGCTTTTCACGTCAAATCCCCTGTGCGACAGCAACCTTGCCACAGCCAATGCGTCGCCGCCGTTATTGCCCGGCCCCGCAAATACCAATATCTTTTTTGTCTCCGCATACTCAGCCACAAGGTCGGCAAGTCCCTCAGCAGCCCTTTCCATGAGCTGCAACGATGTAATCTGTTGCTCCACGAGAGTGGCAGCATCTATGTCCTTAATCTTATAACCGGGAATTATCTTCATCTTCAGTCCATATTTTTATAGTCCATGACAAAATTACTCCAAAAAATCGAGAGAATAAAACGGAAACCCGGTCTCCGAAAAAGATGTACGCCATCTTCGGCAAAGATATACGCCATCCCGGGCAAAGATGGCGCACATCCCGGGCGGGGATCGAGCCGATCCTTGCACGGCAATTTCAGCAAATCGCCAAACCTTTATCTGTCAACACTTTTTCCTGATGATAGGAACCAGCTGCATCAGGCAAAAGAGAGCCGAGAGCAAAGCTATGGCTCCACCCGCATATCCCACATGCCCTACCGATGAAAAGGCACAGACATAACCGCCTATCAACGCTCCGCCGCCGATGCCCACGTTGTATATGCCCGAATAGACAGACATGGCCACCGCCGTCCCCTCCGGAGCGAAACGTATGACAATGGCCTGGAACGCCATGTTGAAAAGCGTCACCGACAACCCCCAAAGCACGCACAGCGCGACTGCCGAATAAGGGCTGAAAGCGGCAAGGCGCAACAGCAGCATAAAAAGACTTATGCCCGAAACGGCACAAACCACAAACAGCACACTGCGCCGCTCATAATATTTAGAGAACAACACGCTGCCCAGCAACCCCACTGCTCCGAAAGCCACGAGCGTGAGAGTGACTCCGTCATCCGACATACCCGCACAAGCCGACAGGAAAGGTTCTATATAGCTGTAACAGGTGAAATGCCCCAGCACCGTAACCACCGTGACAGCATAGGTCACAAGCAAAGGCCGCGAGCCGAGCAACGAAGGCAGACGCTTCAGCGACACGCCATCGTGATCGGGTATTTTCGGAAAAACCACAGCCAGCACCAGCAGCACTGCGGCGGCAGCTATCGCAATGCAAAGGAAAGTCATCCTCCAGCCCACAAGCAACCCTACCACACGCCCCAACGGAAGTCCCACTATCATGGCAACAGATGTGCCGGAAGCTATGCAACCCAACGCCAACGCCCGTTTGCCATGAGGAGCCACACGCACCGCAAGAGGCGAAGCCACCGACCAGAACACGGCATGTGAACACGCCACACCTATGCGCGATGCCATGAGCGAATAATAACCCGAAGAAAACGCCGAAAGCAGATGGCTCGCCGCAAATACAGCCACGACAAGCAGAAGCATCCGCCTGTATTCCATGCGCGACACGAGCAACATCAGCGGCAAAGACATCAACGCCACCACCCATGCATAGACCGTGATGAGCAGTCCGGCACGCGACTCCGATATGCGGAAGTCTTCGGCTATGTCGCTCAACAGACCTATAGGCACAAACTCCGATGTATTGAAGATAAAGACACAGAATATCAATGCCACGAGCGGCATCCATTCCTGCAAAAAAGACTTTTCACATTCGCCTGTACTCATATTAATATACCCTTTTCAGAAAAAACGCGCAAAAATAGTATTTTCCGAGAAAATGGCAGGACAAAATGCAGAATAAAACGAAATCTTGTGTTTATACAAATAAAAATCGCTAAGAGACAACAGATTATCACAGAAATTACCTATTTTCACAAATTCACGCTTTTGCTATGCAGCTATGCAGTAAATTATCACTAGATAACAAATAAAACAACAACGTTATGAAAAAAGTGAGTTTAATTATGGCAGGTTTCTTTACATTGACTTTACTGGCTTGCGGAGAAAGTGAAAGCCCAGTGGGGAAATGGGTGCAGCCTGTCCCCAATATGCCACAGATGGAACAAGGGTTTATTCTGGAGGATGGAGGCAAAGCTTCATCCGTCAATATGGCTACTTTATCTTATGAAAGATGGGAGAAACAAAATGACTGGCTTATCCTCTCGGGAAAAAGCATAGGCAATCATCAGACTATTATCTTTTCTGATACTTTCGCCATTGAAAAGCTGACGCAAGACAGCCTTGTCCTAAGGAAGGGGGAGCTGAGGTTGAGATATGGCAGAGAAAACAATATAGAGAACGAAGCCTTGCCCAAGACCGTAGAAGGGATATTGAACATCGGACATGAAGTACGCAGTCTGACTATTCAAGGAGACACCAATGATTACTGGATTACAGATAAAACCGGCGTTTTGTTCCAACAATATGATTCAATCACGCAAGGGGTAAAAAACGGGCAACCTGTTTATGCCAAATTGCAGATTATAGATGCCGGACATTCGGAAGAAGGCTTTGCCAAAAATTATGATAAAGTGTTGGAGGTTGTCGGGATTGACAATCTTGTCTCATATAGTATGGATTTGCGATTGTTCAGGGAAGGCATACGGACTGAATCCGTAAACGGAGAGAAAAATTCCTGTTATATCCTTTTTAGCCGGGATTCGTTGCATGCTTACCTGTACAAACCCGGTAATGAAGAAAAGGAAAGACTGCAACGGCGCACCTTGCCTAACGGGAAACATGTATGGAACATTGAGGATGACGACACTAAGAATTTGAGCTTCTCAGACGGATGCTGGACTGTCAGCCAAAGAGATAAGATACTGTTCAAGCAATCCCCAAGCGACAATAATAATGATTTGGGAAACTGGGTTGAAGAGCATTACACTGGAGTGCTTCCTGCGGCCGATTCTCCGGGAATCAACTATCAATTGTATGTCCGCCATCGGGAGTACAGCGGAGACGGGCAATTCCTTTTACAACTTACCTACATGGAAGCCGACAACGGCAAAGATGCCATATACAACTATATGGGCAGACGGTTCACTTTACGCGGCATCCCCGCAAACAACGATGCTACAGTATGGCAACTCGTATCCGACAACGGGGAAAACACCTTTAACTTTCTTTATGGAACAGACGGACTTACGCTAACGCTTCTGAACAACCATTTTGAAACACCCAAATCCGAATTGGATTATTCCCTCAGAAAGGCCGATTAAACAGAGTTCTGTCGTCTTGCCCAAACTTCTTTTGAGAAGAATTTCAAATATTCCGGCTTTATTTGTCCCCAAATCCTTTTACAATGGCACAGGCTTCAATATAGTCCAATATATTTATGACAGAATCCTGCTTTTCCCTGTCTAATTGATTAAAAAAGAGCGTATCGTTTTCCCATCCGTAGGTTTTGAACAAAGCATCCAAAGAATCTTTCTTTTCTTTCAACAGACTTCTATATAAAGAGGATATATCATAACTGCCGGGTGCCGTAATTTGAAATGCCCCGCTTTCCAATCTCATATTTACACATGGCGCGGTAATTACGGAATCATTGAACACGAATCCTATCCGCTTGCCGACAAGCTGCTCTGTCGAGTCTGCCCATGCCCGCAATTTATGCTTGCTTACGCTTCCTATTATCACTGTCTTTCCGAAAAAGTCTGTATCAATCCGTAAGGAAGCAAACTCCTTTACAGTAACTATAGGCCGGGAAGCGATGCTATCTTTTCGCCCGTCTATAATGCGATACCAACCGTTTTCCAGATGCTTGGTTGATTGAGAATGACCGGAATTATTAATACAGCCCAAACAAACAGCACTTGACAAAATTACGAATAGTATTATGGTTTTCATTGTACAATTTCTCCTTTCTTCAAATATCCGGTATTGGATTCACGAGACTCTCCCCACACTTTTTTTTCAACGATGCAGGCATATCTGCACTCTTGCTATTTTGTCAGAAAACCCACTTACAACAACCAATAAAAAAAGCAATGTGAACAGAAACTTTTCATAACCTATCTTGTAATGACAATCAAAGATAACAGAAAAGAATGACCTGAGCAATTATTAAACTTTCATCGGATGACTGATTTTGCAAACTCAACATTCAAAAAAGAATAAAAAAAAGCACATCTTGCCGCTCTTACGCCGAAATGTAGTAATTTTGCCACGATTTCCATTTTAACATATATTTATGCAAAACATAAGAAACATTGCAATCATTGCCCATGTGGATCATGGAAAAACCACATTGGTGGACAAGATGATGTTGGCCGGACACCTGTTCCGCGATGACAAGACCGATGGCGAACTTGTGCTCGACAACAACGAAATAGAAAGGGAAAGAGGAATCACGATACTCTCCAAAAACGTATCGATCAATTATAAAGGTACGAAAATCAACATCATCGACACTCCGGGACACGCAGACTTCGGAGGAGAAGTGGAACGTGTGCTCAATATGGCCGATGGATGCCTGCTGCTGGTGGATGCTTTCGAAGGCCCCATGCCGCAAACGCGGTTTGTGCTGCAAAAAGCATTGCAGATAGGCCTGAAGCCAATAGTGGTGGTCAACAAAGTAGACAAACCCAACTGCCGCCCCGAAGAGGTCTATGAAATGGTATTCGACCTGATGTTCAGCCTGAACGCCACCGAAGACCAGCTCAACTTCCCCGTAGTATACGGCTCGGCCAAAAACAACTGGATGGGAGCCGACTGGAAGACACCGACAAACGACATCACATATCTGCTCGACACCATAATCGACACCATACCCGCCCCGAAACAACTGGACGGAACACCGCAGATGTTGATAACATCGCTCGACTACTCATCTTATCAGGGACGAATAGCTGTGGGACGTGTGCACAGAGGCACACTGACCGATGGCATGAACATAACCCTTGCCAAAAGAGACGGCTCTTTCGTAAAGACTAAAATAAAAGAACTGCAAACCTTCGAGGGATTGGGCAGGAAAAAAACCGAAGCCGTATCATCGGGTGACATCTGTGCCATTATCGGCATAGACGACTTCGAAATAGGCGACACGGTGTGCGATTACGACAACCCGGAGCCGTTGCCGACCATAGCAATAGACGAGCCGACCATGAGTATGCTCTTTACCATCAACGACTCCCCGTTTTTCGGACGAGACGGCAAATACGTCACGTCAAGACACATCAACGACCGTCTGGAAAAAGAACTCGAGAAAAACCTTGCGCTCAGGGTCAAAAAATGCGAAGACACCGACAAGTGGATAGTCTACGGACGAGGCGTGCTGCACCTCTCCGTGCTGATAGAAACCATGAGACGCGAAGGCTATGAACTGCAGATAGGCCAGCCGCAAGTGATATACAAGGAAATAGACGGTGTGAAATGCGAACCTATAGAAGAACTCACCATAAGCGTGCCTGAAGAATATGCCAGCAAGATGATAGACATGGTAACCAGACGCAAAGGCGAAATGAAATCCATGGAAACACAGGGAGACCGCATCAACCTGGAATTCGACGTACCGTCGCGAGGCATCATAGGACTGAGAACCAACGTACTGACCGCATCGGCAGGAGAAGCCATCATGGCACACAGATATAAAGAATACCAGCCGTATAAGGGCGACATAGAACGCCGTGTCAACGGCTCCATGATAGCAATGGAAAGCGGCACCGCTTTCGCCTATGCCATAGACAAACTGCAAGACCGAGGACGTTTCTTCATCTTCCCGCAAGAAGAAGTCTACGCCGGCCAGGTTGTGGGAGAACATGTGCATGAGAACGACCTTGTAATCAACGTGACCAAATCGAAAAAACTGACCAACATGCGCGCCTCCGGTTCCGATGAGAAAGCCAGGATAATACCGCCGGCAAGATTCTCTCTGGAAGAAGCATTGGAATTCATCAAGGAAGACGAATATGTGGAAGTAACCCCCAAAGCCATGAGGATGAGAAAAATAATCCTCAACGAATTGGAAAGGAAAAGAGCAAACAAGAATCTATAATTTCTTCATAATTTTTTGGTTTGAGTGCGGGCTGCGTCCAAATGAGAATTTCAAGGCGCAGCCCTTTTTATGAAACGACATAACATATACTCGAAAAAAGAATCATTTACAGCCTATTTTTCAACAAAAAAACGCAAGTTCAAGAAAAAAACTTGCACAAACATTTGCACGTGAAGAAAAAACACCATACCTTTGCAACGCTTTTGAAAAGCAATTGGGGTGTTTAGCTCAGCTGGTTCAGAGCATCTGCCTTACAAGCAGAGGGTCGGCGGTTCGAATCCGTCAACGCCCACAACACCAAACACAAACTGATAGATAATCAATAGAAGCGGATACGACATAATTGAGTTTATGCCGTATTTTTTATATACCGACAGGATATGAACATCTACAATATACTGAAGCTGTTCGGCAACATAAACAGCCCAAGAGTGAAACTGGCAGGACTGTGGATGTTGCATATCATGAAACGAAGATACATCGGAATATACATCGACCCGGTGCTGAGCTGCAATTTCAGATGCCGCATGTGTTACTTCAGCGATGAAAACAGACGCAAAGAACTGCATGGCAAAATGAAAATGAAAGACATCGGGGAAATAGCAGATGCACTGTTTCACAGAGCATTGAAACTACAGATAGGATGCGGAGCCGAACCTACACTCTACCCTGCCCTACCCGACATAATAAAACTTGGCAAACAGCATGGAGTCCCATACATATCGCTGACGACAAACGGCAGCCTGCTCAATGAAGAGAAACTGGAAGCACTCATCGAAGCCGGACTTGATGAAATAACATTATCAACGCACGGCATAAAAAAATCCACATACGAGTATCTTATGGCGAACGGCAGCCACGAACACTTCACCGCCCTGCTTGCCGCCCTGAGAAACATCAAAAACAAATATCCGCAATTTAAAACCAGGATAAACTACACCATAAACGAAGACAACACAGAAGAACTTAAAGACTTCTGGAACCTATTCAAAGACACCAGGATAGACATTCTCCAGATAAGGCCCATACAAAAGATAGGTGAAAGCGAATATCAGAATTTCGCTTTGGAAAAAACAGAAAGCATATACCGCTCCATAATCGGCCCGCTGCTTGAAGAATGCAAACGCAGAAACGTCACATGTCTCGTGCCATCAGAAAAGAGTTTTCGCGCCATAACAACCGACAGCAAAGACAACAACAGCATCTTTGAAGAACTGACATATTGCTACATATCACCATCATCATGTTGGCGCGATGACTTCGATTTTCACACCGACACCTTTGAATCATACTCAAAACGCAAACATACGGCAAGCGAAATAGCAAAATCCGTATTTAGCCCGCACAGAAACATGACACACAAGAATGTCACACGAAAAATGAACTACACCGTAAAATAAACTCCCGCACAACAGACTGGGCACATCCACACAAGACATTTCATCTCCTGCCGAAAATTATTGATAACTTGTCGAAAACATTTAAGCTTTTTATATGCTTTTTTCTATAGTATTATGTAATTTTACAGCCGGAAACACCTGTTTTTTCAGCAATCAATAATTATTGATACACTGAAACTTGCAGGCTATGATTTAAACTTAAACTTAAAACATCGGAAATGACAGACGACAAGACCGAAAAAACAGCCTACCATATACCCGTCCTGCTCGAAAAAAGCGTGGAAGGATTAAACATACGTCCCGACGGAACATACGTGGATGTCACGTTCGGAGGGGGAGGACATTCAAGGCGCATATTAAGCCTGCTCGGCGATAAAGGACGACTGTTCGGTTTTGACCAGGACGAGGATGCTTTACAAAACTCCCCCGCCGACAAACGGTTCACTTTCGTCAGAAGCAACTTCAGATTTCTGAAAAACTTCATGCGCTATTATGGCATAGAACATGTAGACGGCATCCTGGCCGATCTCGGAGTCTCGTCTCACCACTTCGATGATAAAGACAGAGGATTTTCTTTCAGATTCGAAGGAAAACTTGACATGCGCATGAACCGCGGCTCGTCACTCACGGCAGCCGATGTGGTCAATTCGTACAAACAAGAAGATCTGACTCGCCTGTTCAATGTCTACGGAGAACTGAAAAATGCCAACAGACTTGCTGCTGCAATAACAAAGGCCAGAAATAACAACCCCATAGAGACCATAAACGACCTGCTGGAATGCGTGAAAGATTTTTTCCGCAAAGACAAAGAAAAAAAAGAAATGGCAAAACTATTCCAAGCCATTCGTATGGAAGTGAACCACGAAACAGACGCATTGCGCGAAATGTTGCTATCTGCTGTGGATATATTGAAACCTGGCGGACGGCTTTCGGTGATAACATATCACTCCATAGAAGACAGGATGGTGAAAAATCTGATAAAGTGCGGCAATATAGAAGGGACACTGGAAAAAGACTTTTACGGGCATGTACAAAAGCCGCTCCATGCAGTAAACAACAAAGTGATAATCCCGGATGAAAAAGAAATAGAAATAAACCCGCGTTCAAGAAGCGCGAAACTGCGCATAGCTGAAAAAGACTGACTGATATGGAAAACGAACAACAGGAAAAAAACAAGCAAAAAATAAGACTGTCATTATCGGCGATAATGGGAGGCGACTTCCTGCTCATTTTGCAAAAGCAAATAAAACTCATCATCCTGATAATAGTTTTATGCATATTCTATATAAGCAACAGATATTCTTTTCAGCAAGAGCAGATAGAGATAACCAGACTGAAAAACCAGCTTGAAACTGCACGTTACAAAGCTCAGACACGGTCTTCTCAATTTCTGAAAGCAAGTCGGCAATCAGAATTGCAAAACAAGCTGGATAAAGAGAAAAGCAAACTGACGATACCTGCACAGTCGCCTTTCATACTGGAAAAAGATTAACAAAAATACAGAGTTTAATGCCCGATGGACGAAAGAGACGATAAAAACAAAGTAATAAAAAGATACACACTCATAGTAGTCGCAACATTTCTGGTTGGGCTTGCCATAGTGTTGCGTACGAGCTACACCATGTTTGCCAACAACAATTATTGGAAAAAAGTAGCCGCAAGATATGAGATAGACAGTCTCGCTGTGCATCCGCTGAGGGGTAACATAACGGCATGCGACGGACAACTGCTCGCCACCACACTGCCCGAATACAAACTGTACATGGACTTCAAGGCTGACGGCCTTGTAAAAAAAGACACATTGCTGACCAACCATTGGGATGACATTTCGCTATCGCTGCACGAATTGTTTCCCGACAAAAGCGCAAGCTACTTCAAAGCTAGACTTAAAGAAGGATACCGAAAAAAAAGACGATACCACATGATATATCCATACAGAATCAGCTATATGGATTATCTGGAACTGAAAGAAATCCCGTTCTTCAAGCGCGGCAGCAACAACAGCGGCCTCATAGCCGAGAAGATAGAAAACAGAAACAAGCCATTCGGCTCACTCGCAGAAAGGACGATAGGCGATGTGTTCAAACAGTCGGGCAAAGCAAGAAGCGGACTGGAGTTATCATTTGACAGCGTACTCAGAGGCAAAGAGGGTGTGCGACATCTGAGAAAAGTGAAAAATTCTTTTCTGAGCATCATAGACAAAGAAGCCGTGAACGGACTGGATGTCGTAACGACAATAGACGTGGAAATACAGGATATTGCAGAAAAAGTACTGAAAGACAAGCTCAAAGAAATAAACGCCAACTACGGCTCGGCCATTGTCATGGAAGTGGAAACCGGAGAGATAAAAGCAATAGTCAATCTCGACAAAGTTGCCGACAGCGTGTATGTGGAAAACATCAACCATGCATTTGGCGATTTGATGGATCCGGGTTCCACATTCAAGACCGCCTCACTGCTTGTCGCATTGGACGATGGATATACCACCCCAAGCGACAGCATCGATACTGGAGATGGAGAAAAACTGATGTACGGTTCATACATGCGCGACCACAATCATCACAGAGGGGGTTACGGAGTCATATCCACCACACAAGCATTGATGTATTCATCCAACGTAGCAGTATCGGCCATAATAGACAGGGCCTATCACGACCAACCGGAAAAATTCGTGGAAGGACTATACAGACTCGGGCTGACAGAGGACTATAAAATACCGCTATCAGATTATAACGTAGCCAGGATACGCATGCCCAACAAAGAAACATGGTATAAAACCACATTGGCTTGGATGTCAATCGGCTACGAGACAATGGTTCCACCAATTGCAATTCTCACTTTCTACAACGCAGTAGCCAACAACGGCGTACTGCTGCGTCCAAGACTGGTCAAAGCCCTTGCATCGAATGGAGAAATAGTGGAAGAATACCCTGTAGACGTAATAAGAAAAAGCATTGCATCCGACAAAGCCATAGGACAAATACAGGAAATGCTTTACAAAGTGGTAAATGAAAAAGGAGGATTGGGCAAGCCTGCCGGAAATCCATATTTCCACGTATCGGGCAAAACCGGAACAGCCCAAGTATCACAAGGCAAAGCAGGCTACAAGACCGGTCGGAGAAAATATCTGGTAAGTTTTGCCGGATATTTCCCATCTGAAGCCCCCAAATACAGTTGTATCGTATCAATCCAAAAAGACGGTTATGCTTCCGGAGGTACAATGGCCGGAGATGCATTCGGCAGAATAGCCGAAAGAATCTATGCAAAGCACTTGCACACCGATCTGAGCCAAGCTGTAGACTCTGATGCCGTATTCGTTCCCGAAATATTGAAAGGCAATATGACATATGCCGCAAACGTTCTTAACCGGCTCGGCATAAACAGCGATATCAACGATTTTATCAATGAAGATGATTACATTACATGGGGAAAATCTGAGATAAAAGACGGACTGCTCATATTCAACGAAATGGATTTAGACACGACAGGACACAATGTTCCGGACGTGAGAGGCATGGGAGCGAGAGATGCTGTATACATACTCGAAAACTTAGGACTGAACGTACGTCTGGAAGGCAGCGGAAAAGTAAAATCACAATCCATCCCGCCCGGACAAAAAGCGCGGAAAGGAAATTATATTACTTTGAAAATGAGACACTGATTTACATCACATAAAAACAGGTACTATGCAACTTAAAGAATTACTCAAGAATACCGGTGCGGCACAAACCTTGTCAATACATGGAAATGCCGACATAGATATAACAGGGATAAAAACCGATTCAAGACAAATAAAGGAAAACGACATGTTCATTGCTGTAAAAGGCACACAAACAGATGGTCATGACTACATACCGCAAGCCATAGACAAAGGCGCGACAGTCATAGCTTACCAAAAAGGATATGATATCGATTTCAAAGACGGAGTCACATATATTTGTCTCGAAAACACTGAAGAAGCGACCGGCCGGCTCGCCACCACGTTTTACGGTGACCCCACATCGAAAATGCAGCTTGTGGGAGTGACCGGAACAAACGGAAAAACAACCATAGCGACATTGTTGTATCAAATATTCATGAAAGCCGGTTATAAAACAGGCCTTATTTCCACCGTATGCAACTACATCAACGGGAGATCCATACCAACGGAACATACCACCCCCGATCCAATAACTCTCAACGCCCTGCTTGCGCAAATGGCTGAAGAAGGCTGCCAATATGCATTCATGGAAGTAAGTTCGCACTCTGTAGCACAACACCGTATAGCCGGACTCAAGTTCGCAGGAGGTATATTCACGAACTTAACAAGAGACCATCTCGATTATCACAAGACTTTTGAAAATTACCTTAAAGCAAAAAAAGCCTTTTTTGACAATCTCCCCGCATACGCATTCGCCATAACCAACGCAGACGACAAAAACGGCAACGTCATGCTTCAGAATACAGTCGCAAAGAAATACACTTATTCCATAAGAGGAAACGCCGATTTCAAAGCCAGAATTCTGGAATGCCACTTCGAAGGCATGTTGCTCGAAATAAACCGTAAAGAAGTGACAGTAAGATTCACGGGGAAATTCAATGCCAGCAACCTGATAGCCGTATACGGAGCCGCCTGTCTGCTCGGTCTGACTGAAGATGATGTGCTTCTGATATTAAGCACACTTGTACCTGTGGCCGGACGATTCAATGCCCTGCGTTCAAAACGAGGGTATACCACAATAGTCGACTATGCACATACTCCCGATGCTTTGATAAATGTATTGAACGCCATACACGAAGTACTCGACAAGAAAGGCAAAGTCATTACCGTAATCGGCGCCGGAGGCAATCGTGATAAAGGTAAAAGACCGCTCATGGCACATGCGGCAGCACAACTGAGCGACAAAATAATCATAACCTCCGACAATCCTCGTTTTGAAGATCCACAAGACATAATCAACGACATGCTCGAAGGACTTAATGAAGAAGACAGAAAAAAAACTTTATGCAATCCGGACAGGAGAGAAGCCATAAAGACAGCTTGCATGATAGCAGAAAAAAACGATGTAGTACTCATCGCAGGAAAAGGACATGAAAATTACCAGGAAATAAAAGGAGTGAAGCATCACTTCGATGACAAGGAGGAAATAGAACATATTTTTGAAAACGAATAAAAACTGAATTAATGCTATATTATCTTTTTGATTATCTGAACAAATTAGATATACCCGGAGCCGGCGTCTTCGGCTATGTCTCGTTCCGCGCACTGATCGCCATCATACTGTCGCTGATCATCTCATCTGCATTCGGCAACTATTTCATCAATTTCCTTAAGAAAAAACAGATATCGGAAGTGCAGAGAGACAAAGAAATAGACCCGTTCAATGTAAATAAAAAAGGAGTCCCCACCATGGGCGGAATCATTATCATCACGGCAATAATAATACCGTGCCTCCTACTGGGCCGACTTGACAACGTATATATGATTCTCATGCTGATCACGACCCTATGGTTGGGAATGCTGGGCTTTTTAGACGACTACATCAAAATATTCAAGAAAAACAAGGAAGGACTGCCGGGCAAATATAAAATCATAGGGCAAACCTGCTTGGGACTTATCATAGGACTGACACTTTACCTCAGCCCATCGGCCGTAATAAGGGAAAATACAGAAGTGGTAAAGAAAGACAACACTGTGGAAATAGTTCACAATGAAAAAAACATAAAATCGACCCAGACGACTATACCTTTCTTCAAAAACAATAATTTCGACTATGCCGATCTGGTCGGATTCTTGGGGAAAAACGCACAGCCTGTTGGTTGGATCATATTTGTCATAGTCACGATATTCGTTGTCACAGCTGTATCAAACGGCGCAAATCTAAATGACGGGATGGACGGTATGGCTGCCGGAAACTCTGCCATAATAGGTCTCGCTTTAGGTATATTGGCTTATGTCTCAAGCCACATAGAATATGCCAGATACTTGAACATCATGTACATACCCGGCAGTGAAGAACTTGTCATCTTCATTTGCGCTTTTGTTGGAGCATTAATAGGATTCCTATGGTACAATGCCTTCCCGGCGCAAGTATTCATGGGCGACACCGGCAGTCTCACCATAGGAGGCATTATTGCCGTATTCGCCATAATCATACACAAGGAGCTTCTCATTCCTATACTTTGCGGCGTATTCCTTGTGGAAAACCTATCAGTCATAATGCAAGTGAGATACTACAAAAAAGGAAAAAGGAAAAACGTCAAACAGAGAATATTCAAGCGCACACCTATACATGATCATTTCAGAACTACGCTTGCACAGTTGGATCCCGGATGCACATACAAAGTCTTGTGGCCTTCAAATGTATTCCACGAAGCTAAAATCACAGTGCGTTTCTGGATAATAACCATCGTTTTGGCAGCCATTGCCATAATAACGTTAAAGATAAGATAACAACACTTATAAGCTCATTAAAAGAAAAGACGAAAATGAACAAAAGAATCGTAATCTTAGGAGCAGGCGAAAGCGGAACTGGAGCCGCATATCTCGCAAAAAAGAAAAATTTCGATGTATTTGTTTCCGATAAAGGAACAATCAAAGACAAATACAAAACTTTCCTGAATGAAAATAACATTGCATGGGAAGAGGGACAGCATACACCGGAACTCATCCTCAATGCTTCAGAAGTAATCAAAAGTCCGGGAATCCCCAATGATGCCCCCATAATAGAAGAATTGAAACGCAGGAAAATTCCAGTAATATCAGAGATAGAATTTGCAGGAAGATATACCGATGCTAAAATGATCTGCATCACGGGCAGCAACGGCAAAACCACGACAACTTCGCTCATCTACCACATATTTAAAAAGGCAGGTCTCAATGTAGGATTGGCCGGCAACATAGGCAGCAGCCTTGCCAAACAAGTGGCAGACGAACATCACGACTACTACATAATAGAGTTGAGCAGTTTCCAACTCGACAATATGTACGATTTTCATGCAAATATCGCAGTAATCACCAACATTACCCCCGACCACCTGGACAGATACGATCACTGCATGCAGAATTACATAAACGCAAAATTCAGAATCACACGCAACCAGACAGACAATGATGCCTTTATCTTCTGGAACGATGATCCGATAATCAGAAAAGAGCTTGAGAAACATGGCATAAAAGCGACACTATATCCGTTTTCATTGACACACGAAAACGGCGTATGCGCCTATGTGGAAGACCACACCCTGCATTTCACACGACCGATAGCATTCAACATGGAAGAAGAAGAAGTCGCATTAAGGGGAACTCACAACCTGTACAACTCTATGGCAGCTGGCATATCGGCAAACATTGCCGGCATAAAAAATGAGAAAATAAGAGAAGCATTGGGTGACTTCAAAGGAGTAGAACACCGCCTTGAAAGAGTAGCCAGCGTAGGAGGAGTAGAATTCATAAACGACTCAAAAGCTACAAACGTAAACTCGTGCTGGTACGCTTTGCAAAGCATGAAAGCTCCCACAGTCCTTATATTGGGAGGAACGGACAAAGGCAACGACTATAGCGAAATAGAAGAACTGGTAAGAAAAAAAGTCAAAGGCCTTGTTTTCTTGGGTGTGGACAATGCCAAACTCCACAGTTTCTTTGATGGGAAAATATACAACATACAAGACGCAAAAAGCATGAAAGAAGCTGTAGACAAAGCCTACTCAATGGCTGAAAAAGGCGATATAGTACTTCTGTCCCCATGCTGTGCCAGCTTCGATCTTTTCAAAAATTATGAAGACAGAGGACTGCAATTTAAACAATGCGTAAGGGCTCTATAAAAGAAGATAATTATGGGACTGATAAGAACATTATGCAAAGGGGACAAAGTGGTGTGGCTCATATTCACTATACTTTGCATCATTTCTATAATAGAAGTGTTTAGCGCCACAAGCCGGTTGACATACGGCTCCGACAACCATTGGGGACCGATAACACGTCATTGCCTGTATCTTGCAATAGGCGTAGCCGCGCTTATGGTCATGCACAAAATGTCTTACATGCAAATAAGGAAAATAGGCGTAATCCTGTATCCTATATCCGCCGCACTGCTGGCATATGTCACCGTCAGGGGGATGGTCATCAACGGAGCTTCAAGATGGATTGAAATTGCAGGCATAACTTTCCAGCCATCGGAACTCGCCAAGCTCTCCATCATTATAATAGTTTCAATCATCCTGACATGGCACACCACATTGCTGCGTGAAAACAAGGAATATGTCAAACAACAAGGCTTCAAATATCTGCCTTTCTGGTGCATAATAGGACTGACCGGATTTATCTCCCTGCTTATCTTCAGAGAAAACATATCGACAGCAGCTCTTCTCTGTCTGGTCGTCTATCTCATGATGTTCATAGGCCGGATACCGGGCAAATTGATGCTGGCCGTGACAGCTGTGGCCGGTATGGCAGTGATAGCCGTAATCGCAATCGTTCTCAGCAATGCAAAAGAAAGCGATGAGACGGAAACAGCAAAACAAACGACCAGCGGAGTAAAACTGACCAACAGATCGGAAACAGGAAAGAACCGCCTCATAGATTTCTTTATGGCAGAGAAAGTCCCGCCTGAAGAATTTGATCTGGACAACAACGGACAAGTAGCTCATGCCAATATGGCCATAGCCTCAAGCCACCTCATAGGATGCATGCCCGGCAACAGCGTACAGAGAGACTTCCTTGCACAAGCTTTCTCCGACTTCATCTTTGCCATAATAATAGAAGAGTTAGGTCTCATCGGAGGCATATTCGTAGTATTTCTATACCTGCTGCTCCTGATAAGGGCAGGACGGATTGCAAGGAAATGCGACAAACTATTCCCCTCATTCCTTGTAATGGGGCTGGCTTTGATGCTCGTGACCCAAGCCATGATCAACATGTGCGTGGCCGTAGGACTGCTGCCCGTGACAGGACAACCATTGCCACTGATAAGCCGTGGAGGAACATCCACCGTAATGAACTGCATATTCGTAGGAATAATACTCAGTGTAAGCTATTATAACGAAAAGCAAAAGCTGAAAAGCGAAAGTTTCAAGACTGAAATACAATAAAACAAATGAAAATGCCAAGAATTATAATAAGCGGAGGAGGAACAGGAGGACATATCTTCCCGGCCATTGCCATAGCCAATGAATTTAAAAGACAACATAAGGACGCCGAAATACTCTTTGTCGGCGCAAAAGGGCGAATGGAAATGCAACGTGTGCCAGCCGCCGGGTACCGAATTGAAGGATTGCCTGTATCGGGATTCGACAGAAAACATCTTCTGAAAAACATTCCGGTATTGTTCAAAATCGTACTTTCGCAAATCAAAGCATACAACATAATAAGAAAATTCAAACCGCAGGCCGTAATAGGCGTGGGAGGTTTCGCAAGCGGACCTACACTCAAGACTGCTGCCATGATGGGCATACCTACTTTGATACAGGAGCAGAATTCTTATGCAGGAGTAACCAACAAACTACTGGCAAAAAAAGCAAAAAAAATCTGCGTGGCATACCCTGACATGGAACGTTTTTTCGATAAAGACAAAATCATAATGACAGGAAATCCTGTACGGCAGGATCTTGCCGACAGCAAAATACAGCATAACGAAGCTGTGGAGAAATTCGGACTTTCGCCGGAGAAAAAGACAATCCTTATTCTGGGCGGCAGTTTGGGAGCACAATCCATAAATGAATGTCTGATGAAAAATCTGGGAAAGATGAAAGACTGCGGCATGCAATTCATCTGGCAAACCGGTAAAATCTATATAGAAAGAGTCAGAGAGGCTGTAAACAGATTTGGCGACATGCCCATGCTGCGCACAACAGACTTCATCTCTGACATGGCCACAGCCTATGCAGCAGCAGATGTTATAATATCGCGTGCGGGTGCAGGTTCCATATCGGAGTTCTGCCTGCTCGGAAAAGCCGTGATACTTGTGCCATCGCCAAATGTGGCAGAAGACCACCAGACAAAAAATGCGATGGCCTTAGTCAACAAGAAAGCCGCAATATACGTCAAAGACAAAGAAGCCGATGACAAACTGATAGATCAAACCATAGCACTCGCCTCCGATGAAGACAGGCTGAACGAATTGAAGACAAACATAAAAAAGCTGGCATTTGAAAATTCAGCATCAGTAATCGCACAGGAAATAACGAAACTCATAGCAAACACCTACAATCTCAAATAACATCATGGAAATAAAAGATATAAAATCAGTATATTTCATTGGCATTGGCGGCATAGGCATGAGTGCGCTTGCACGCTATTTTCTCTCAAAAGGGAAATATGTGGCAGGCTACGACCTGACACGTACCGACCTGACCGCACACCTGGAGCAGGAAAATGCCCGTATCCATTACGAAGACGATGTAATGCAAATACCGGAAGAATGCAAGAATCCCGACAATACCCTCGTCATATTCACTCCGGCAATACCCAAAGACCACAGCGAATTGAATTATTTCATCAGCCGCAAATTCACCATCGAGAAAAGAGCGCAGGTGCTGGGCATTATATCAAAATCCACAAAAGCATTGTGTGTAGCCGGCACGCATGGAAAGACAACCACATCGACAATGCTGGCACATATTCTCAAATCGTCAAAGGCAGACTGCAACGCCTTTTTGGGGGGCATTTCAAAAAATTATGACAGCAACCTGCTCCTCTCACCGCACAGCGAATATACAGTAATAGAAGCAGACGAGTTCGACCGCTCTTTTCACTGGCTCTCACCATACATCACAACCATAACGTCTGTCGATGCGGATCATCTGGACATATATGGCACTGCAGAAGCATACCGCGAGAGTTTCAGCATATACACGTCGCTCATCAAAGAAGACGGCTGCCTCCTCAAAAAGAAAGGCATACCACTTCATGAAAACGTAAAAGAGGGAGTGAAAGTATACACCTATTCTGCGAAAGAGCCCGCAGACTTTCATGCACGGAACATCAGAACTGAAAATGGCGAAATCTATTACGACTTCATAGGTAAAGATGTGGAAATAGAGAACATCCGTCTCGGAGTACCCGCCTATGTCAATGTAGAAAACAGCGTGGCAGCAATAGCCATGTCGCTCATATGCGGAGTATCGCCATCCGAAGCCAAACATGCCATTGAAACATACAAAGGAGTGGACAGGCGATTTGACTTCAAGATTAAGAGCGAGAAGACTGTCTTCATCAACGACTATGCACACCATCCGGAAGAAATAGCAAACAGCATAAAATCAATCAAGGCACTGTATCCGGGCAGACACGTCACAGGCATATTCCAACCGCACCTGTACAGCCGCACAAAAGATTTTTACAAAGAATTTGCCGAAAGTCTTTCAATGCTCGACACCGTAATACTGCTGCCCATTTATCCGGCACGTGAACTGCCCATAAAAGGCATAACATCCGAATTGATATATAATAATTTAAAACAAGGAGTAAAAAAAATATTATGTTCTAAAGAGGAATTATTATCTTTGCTAAAATCTATAAATACAGACATTCTTGTGACATTAGGCGCCGGAGACATAGACAATCTGGTAGAACCTATAAAAGACATGCTGCTGCAAAAGGAAGAAAAAACGACAGATTCGATTTGAGACTATGATAAAAAAGATAGTGGCGATATTGTTTTTCCTGTTCATCGGGACTTATCTCGTGTTCGCATTCATATATGCGGACAAAGAGCAGGACACTCTTTTATGCAGCGATCTGGAACTGGTCAACAAAGATGAAATCAACAGCGGCATAATCACAAAAGAAAAAATAGAAGACATCCTCAATGAGAACAATGTCAACCCAGTAGGAAAACCGTCACGCATGGCAAACCTCGACTCGGTGGAAAGACTGCTGGCACATCACCCGTTGGTGAAAAATGCGGAATGCTATTTCACGCCAAGCGGAAAACTGATAATAGAGATCACACAAAAAAGCCCTATCCTAAGAGTAAAAAACAACAAAGGCAAGGACTTCTTCCTCGATGAACAAGGCAATATCATCCCACATATGAGAAACTACATGGCCTATCTGCCCATTGCCACAGGACACATATCAGAACAATACGCAAAAGAAAAACTCACGCCGCTTGCCAACTACATAGCATCGGATGACTTCCTCAACAGTCAGATAGAACAAATAGACGTCAACCCAAAAGGAGAGATCAGCATAACACCGAGAGTAGGCAATAACACCATATTTCTGGGTATGCCGGACAACCTGGAACAGAAATTCGACAACCTGAAAACATTCTACAAAAAAGGGCTGTCGGTAGTGGGATGGAACAAATATAAAACAATAAACATAGAAATAGACAACCAAGTCATTGGGGTCAGAAGAAAATAACTATTGTCCTAAAACTATTATAAAAACGGATAAGGAAAATATGGAAGTATTAGATTTTGTAGCAACGATAGACCTCGGTTCTTCCAAAGTAAGAGGAGCTTTAGGAAAGAAAAACAGTGACGGGAGCATACAGATATATGCTTATGCAAGCGAAGACTCCGCCTCATTCATGAAAAAAGGAGTGATATTCAACCTTGACAAGACTGCACAGTGCATCACATCAATCATAAACCAGCTGGAAGGCGCAATGGACAATACCCGCATAACGAAAGTTTATGTCGGAATCTCAGGCAAGTCTTTAAGAAGCATAAAAAACATAGTGGTCAAAGACTTGGGAGAAGAACGGAAAATCAACCAGGAACTCCTTGACAGCATTGCGGAAGACAACAAAGTGCCATATATAGACATGGACATTCTCGATGTATATCCGCAAGAATACAAAGTGGGAAACTCTCTGCTTTCTGAACCTATCGGAATCATGGGATCGAAGATAGAAGGACGGTTTCTCAATATCGTAGCAAAATCCAAACTGAAAAGAAACATCAGCAAATGCTTCTCACAGGCAAAAACAGACATAGCAGACTTCTTCATATCGCCCATAGTCCTTGCCGATGAAATCCTGTCGGAAACAGAAAAAAGATCGGGATGCGCACTCGTAGATTTCGGATGCGAAACCACAACCGTTTCCGTATACAAAAACAACATATTAAGATTTCTGGCAGTGCTGCCGCTTGGAGGGAACAACATAACCAAAGACATAAGCACCGTATTGAGGATAGAAGAAGATGAGGCGGAAAGGCTGAAATGCGAATACGGAATAAGGACTGTAACTGTGGAAAATAAACATAACCATGAAACGGAAGAAGAACTGATATCGCTCTCAGACGGAAGAAAAATAAAAGTATCGGAACTCAGCGAAATAATCGAAGCAAGAGCCAAAGAGATTATAGCAAACGTATTCGAGCTTGTAAAACAATCGCAATACGATGACAAACTTGGTTCCGGATTCATCATCACGGGCGGAGCAGCCAACCTTTACGGTCTGGAAAGCCTGATAGAATCATTCTACCATTCGGGCAAACGTGTCTGCGACAGGGATCTGAAAATAAGAAAAGCAAAATTCCAATGGAACCTGCTACAGTCTCCCTACGCCGACATGATAAGGAAAGACGGCTCCGACAACGTAATCATGTCAATGCTTTGCACAGGCAGGGAAAACTGCGGAAAACACATAGAGCAGGAAACGACAGAAACTCCACTGACCGACCTGCTGAATGGCAACAAAGAAGAAACAGAAAAAGAAAAAGCAGAAGAGAAAAAAGAGGATAAGGATAAAGACAAAGATAACGGCAGCGACAAAAACGACAAAAAGAAAAGAAGGGTGCCAAAAATATTCGGATCATTCTTCGATACCCTCATGAACGAAGACAAATGACAACCATGAGACACCGGCAACAAAGAACAAAAAACAAAGATTATGAACGACGATATAAATTTGCTTAACATAGAGAAAAGAGCCGACAGACAGGATTGCATCATCAAAGTCATCGGAGTAGGCGGCGGAGGAGGAAACGCTGTGAACCACATGTACGAAGAAGGCATACAACACGTGAGTTTCGCACTCTGCAACACCGACAAGCAGGCTCTCGAAAAATCGCCCATCCCCATGAAACTCCAGCTGGGCAAAAGCGGACTGGGAGCAGGCAGCATACCCGAAAAAGCATACAGAAACGCGGAAGAAAGCATAGACAGCATAAAAGAACTGCTGAGCGACGGTACCAAAATGGTATTCATCACAGCCGGCATGGGAGGCGGGACAGGCACAGGAGCCGCACCGGTAGTAGCCAAGACAGCCAAAGAGATGGGCATACTGACAGTAGGCATAGTGACCATACCTTTCCTCTTCGAATCGAAAGCGAAAATACTGCAAGCGCTCAAAGGCGTGGACGAAATATCAAAAAACGTAGATGCACTGCTCGTCATCAACAATGAAAGACTGAGAGCCATCTATCCTGACTTCACTATGATCAACGCCTTCAAAAAAGCAGATGACACACTGACCATAGCAGCCAAAAGCATCGTAGACATCATTTACAGGGAAGACATCATGAACTGCGACTTTGAAGACGTATGCACCACGCTCAGCAACGGAGGAGTGGCCATAATCAGTTCCGGTGTGGGAGACGGCGACAACCGTGTGGCCAAAGCCATAGAAGAAGCCCTGCACTCGCCGCTGCTCAACAATACCGACATCTTCAAAGCGAAAAAGATACTGCTCATACTGAGGTTCAGCGAAAACGGCAACTTCATGATGGAAGAGATGGGAGCCATACACACGTTCATGGAAAAATTCAACCGCGATGTAAACGTCATCTGGGGATACGGACTCGACAACGACCTCGACCAGAAAGTGAAAGTCACCATACTGGCATCCGGATTCGGCACAGACGAAGTGGACATAATAGCGGAACAGGGAGAAGAAGAGCTCCTCGAAATAGAAAACAAACTCAAGAGCGCGTATGGCGACATGCTCGACACACCCAAAGAATGCAACATATTCATCTTCTCGCCCGACAACATGGACGATGACGATGTAATATCGATGGTAGAGACATCACCCACCGTGACAAGAGACAGAGCCACACTGAAAAGCTTCTCGCAGAAAGCAGTGGAGAACGCTCCCGATGAAACAGATACGGAAGAAACTATAAAATTCTAAAAACACATAACAAATGAGCTTATTCGATCAAATCAGCAAAGACATCATCGCAGCCATGAAAGCTAAAGACAAAGTACGTCTCGACACGCTGCGCAACATCAAGAAACTATTTTTGGAAGCAAAGACCGCACCCGGAGCCAATGACGAGCTAAGCGATGCGGACGCACTGAAAATAATGCAGAAAATGGTGAAACAAGGCAAAGACTCCGCCGAAATCTATGCAAGCCAGAACAGAGCAGACCTGGCCGATGCGGAACTGGCGCAAGTGGCCGTGATAGAAGAATACCTGCCCAAACAGCTTTCGGAAGACGAACTGCGCGAACGCCTCAAAGCCATAATAGCCGAAACAGGAGCGCAAGGCCCCAAAGACATGGGTAAAGTCATGGGGACAGCATCAAAACAGCTTGCAGGACTGGCCGAAGGGCGCACCATATCGGCCATCGTGAAAGAGCTGCTCGGATAAATCCAAACAGACAAGACAAACGGCGCAAGGATATACGCCATACCGACCGATGATCGGCTCGGTCTCCGGTCATTATCGGCTCGGTCTCAGTTGAAGATCGAGCCGATCTTTTTTCACGTTCTCTCAGTTCTTCATAACATGCAGTCATACAAGCAGAAACGAATATCGCCGTCCACATGCAAGAAACAACAAAAAAATCCAGCCGGACCGACCGACTGGATTTTTTCTGCTATTATGCAAATCAGATCTTATTGCTTGTTTTCTTTATCTTTCCTTTCGCCTTTTCCGCGACGATTGTCATTCTTACGCTCAGGTTTCTTTTCCTCATATCCTTCCGGTTTCGGGAGGAGAGCCTTTCTCGAAAGTTTGAACTTGCCTGTCTTCGGGTCTATCTCCAGCAGTTTCACTTCCACTTCATCGCCTTCCTGAAGTCCTGTCTCTTCCATAGTCTCGAATCTCTTCCAGTCTATTTCGGATATGTGCAACAGTCCGTCCTTGCCAGGCAAGAACTCAACGAATGCGCCATACGGCATGATGGAACGAATCTTTCCTTTGTAGACCTCTCCCACTTCGGGTATCGCCACGATAGCCTTGATCATCTTTATCGCCGCTTCGATGCTTGCCTTATTGGAAGCTGCCACCTCTATGCGCCCTATATTGTCTATTTCCTCTATCGTAACGATAGCTCCCGACTCTTCTTGTATGCCTTGTATTATCTTTCCGCCGGGACCTATCACAGCTCCTATAAACTCTTTAGGAATCTCCATAGTCTCTATGCGCGGAGCATTCTCCTTGAGTTCCGCACGCGGTTCGGCTATGGTTTCGGTCAGTTTGCCGAGAATGTGCATACGTCCTTCCCTTGCCTGAGCCAGCGCTTTTTCGAGTATATCGAACGACAGTCCGTCTACCTTGATATCCATCTGAGTGGCAGTGATACCGTCTTTGGTACCCGTCACCTTGAAGTCCATGTCTCCCAAGTGGTCTTCATCGCCGAGTATGTCTGAAAGCACAGCGTATTTGTCTTCTCCTGCGTTCTTTATAAGACCCATCGCAATGCCCGATACCGGCTTTTTGATAGGCACGCCCGCATCCATGAGGGCAAGCGTTCCGGCACATACGGTGGCCATCGATGACGAGCCGTTTGACTCGAGGATATCAGACATCACTCTTATGACATAAGGATAATTTTCGGGAATCATGCCTTTCAGCGCACGCCATGCCAGATGTCCGTGCCCTATTTCGCGTCTGCCCACGCCGCGCTGTGCCTTTGCCTCGCCTGTAGAGAACGGCGGGAAATTGTAATGGAGCAAAAATCTTTCCTTGCCCTGATTGAGCACATCGTCTATTATCTTTTCGTCCATCTTCGTGCCCAATGTGACTGTAGAGAGCGACTGTGTTTCGCCGCGTGTGAAGATTGCAGAACCGTGAGGATAAGGCAATGCGCTGACTTCGCACCATATAGGTCTTATTTCCGTTGTCTTCCTGCCGTCCAGACGTTTGCCTTCATCGAGTATGCAACGGCGCATGGCTTCTTTCTCCACATCATGATAATAACGGTCGATCAGAGGGCCTTTGGTCTCAAGTTCTTCTTCCGTATATTGCGCCTTGAATTCATCTCTTATGGCATCGAAAGCATCCTGGCGCGCATGTTTGTCTCTGTTGCCGCTCTCGGCTATTGCATAAGCTTTGGCGTAGCATGCCTCATGCACAGCCTTGCGCAGGTCTTCATCGTTTTCTTCATGGCAATATGTCCTCTTCACAGTCTTGCCCACAGCTTCCATCAGTTCCATCTGAGCCTTGCATTGCGGCTTTATGGCTTCATGGGCAGCTTTCATGGCTTCAAGAAGGTCTGCTTCGGAAACTTCCTTCATCTCGCCTTCCACCATCATGATGTTGTCATAAGTAGCGCCGACCATAATGTCCATATCGGCCTGCTCAAGCTGCTGGAAAGTCGGGTCAATGACAAATTTACCGTCTATCCTTGCAACCCTTACTTCAGAGATAGGGCCTCCGAAAGGAATATCGCTCACGGCCAAAGCAGCAGATGCTGCAAGTCCGGCCAAAGCATCGGGCATATCTACCCCGTCTGCGGAGAACAATATGATATTTACATAGACTTCAGCGTGGAAGTCATCCGGGAACAGCGGTCTCAACGCCCTGTCCACAAGACGGCAAGTCAGGATTTCATAATCGGAAGCACGTCCTTCACGGCGTGTAAATCCACCGGGAAAACGTCCGAACGCTGAAAATTTCTCTTTATACTCTACCTGAAGAGGCATGAAATCTGTACCGGGAACTGCATCTTTGGCCGCACAAACAGTAGCTAACAGGACTGTCTTGCCCATTCTTAGCACAACGGCTCCATCCGCCTGTTTTGCGAGCTTTCCCGTCTCGAGCGTGATGACACGACCGTCAGGCAGCTCGATTGTCTTAACAATTGGGTTAATCATAAATGTTATTCTAAATTTCTCTAAAAAAATCGCACAAAGATATAAATTAAAAATCAGCCGACTATCTTTTCACCTGTAAAATATATATAAAAATCAAATATTTAGTCATATCGGCCGGGCGCAAAGAAAAAAGCCGCCGCGCAGCTTTCCACACCTGCACGACGGCCATCAACTTTCACGGCATGTATGCTCAATACCAGCAGATCTGCCCGGCACCCATTTCAAACTCCAGAGAGCCTCCCTTTGCCATATCCTCAAAGTCTATCCACCCTTTCGCATAAGGCTGCCCGTTGAGCCGGACGCTCTGTATATATTTGTTCTCGGCAGAATTGTTGCGGGCGGTTATGGTAAAGACGCCGTCACGCACTTTCAGTTCGGCCTTGTCTACTATCGGCGAGCCGAAGAAATAACGTCCGCCGGCAGGCTCCACCTGATACAGTCCCATAGCCGAAAGCACATACCATGCCGACATGGCTCCCACATCTTCATTGCCGGAAAGGCCATCGGGGCAATCATTGTACAGCGTAGTCAATATGCGGCGAATCTTATCCGCTCCTTTCCAAGGCTGCCCGGCCATAGTATAAAAATACGTGACATGGTGGCTCGGCTCATTGCCGTGAGCATATTGCCCTATCAATCCCGATATATCGGGCGACACGTCTTCGCCCACCAAAGTGGATTCCGCCACGAACAGTGAGTCAAGCTTCTCTATAAACGCTTCTTTCGAGCCGTAACATCCCACCAGACCGTCAAAGTCGTGAGGCACAAGGAATGTGTATTGCCATGCATTGCCCTCGCAATAATCATCTTCGCGGTGTGTGGATGCAAACGGGTTGAACGGTTCGTGGAATTCACCATTAGTGCCTTTTCCCCTCATGAAGCCTGTCGCGGGATCGAAGAAGTTCCTGTACGAATGACTCCTGTCGAGGAAATATTCATAATCATCCTCATAGCCCATGCGTTTGGCCACCTGAGCCACAGCCCAGTCGGCTATGGCATATTCCATATCGATTGCCACAGATTCGAGCATCTTGTCATAAGGGATGAAACCATATTTTTTTCTTATGTCCATGCCTCTTTCATCGAGCATTGCCGAAGTTTTCAAAGCCTCATAAGCAGCAAGCGTATCTTTCACATATCCTTTCAGCACGGCATCAGCCAAGATGCTTATGCCTGGATTGCCCACCATAGTATTGGTTTCGCAGCCCATCAGATGCCATACAGGCAACTTGCCCTGCTGTTTGTATATGTTTATGAAGGTATTCGCAATGTCGGCCATCCTTTCCGGGTGTATGATTGTCATGAGAGGATGAGCCGCACGGTATGTATCCCAGCACGACAGCGTGGTGTAGTTGACAAAACCTTCATCCTTATGCATCTTGTGGTCGGCTCCATAGTAGTCGCCGTTCACATCGCAGAACTCCGATGGAGCCACCATCGTATGGTACAGCGCAGTATAGAACACCCTCTTTGTCTTTTCGTCTGACACCTGTATGTCTATCTTGCCCAGCTCTTTGTTCCATTCCTCACGGGCAGCCTCCACAGTGGCATCGAAATCCCAGCCCGGCAGCTCCGCCTGCAAATTCATGCCGGCATTTTCTATTGAAGTGGGCGACAAAGCCACTTTCACATAGAGCGGTTCGCCTGCTTCCGTATCAAAAGAAGCACGGGCATACAACGCCCCGCCTTTGGCATCTTTCATTCCGTCTTCTATCAGGTCAAATGATTTGAACGGGCGGGAAAACTTAGCCACGAAGAACACTTTCTGTTCGTTAGCCCAACCGGTGGAAAATCTGTATCCTTCTACCGTAACACTGTCCACGCCCGCCATATAAGTCTCGGTCGGCGCATCCCAACAACCGCCGTTCTGAAGGTCGAAGACCACTGCTGCGTCATCCGCTGTCGGGAACGTATATTTATGGAATCCGACACGCTTGGTAGCAGTCAGTTCCACATCCACGCCGTAACGCATCAGACGGGTGGAATAATATCCCGGTCTCACTTTTTCCTTAGAGCGGTCGGAATATGACCACAATCCTGACTTTTGGTCATCCTCCGTGCCTCTGGCATATTTCACTTCACCCACCACAGGCATGAGCGTCACATCGTTCAAGTCGCCTATTCCCGTGCCGCTCAGGTGCGTATGCGGGAAACCTATGACAGTGGAATCGCTTATGTGATAGCCCGAAGTCCAGTCCCATTGCTGCGGGATGCTGGTAGGCCCGAGCTGCACAAAGCCGAAAGGCACGTTGGCTCCCACAAATACATGTCCATGACCTCCGGAACCTATATAGGGGTCGACATACCGGGTGTAATCGGGCGTCTCCGACATCTGCCCCTTGTCTGTGCCGCCGCAACCGGCCAACAACAGCAGAGAGGCATACAATAATGTTTTACATGCGTTCTTTTTCATAATAATATATGTTTTATTAAAATCAATCATTGCAAATCAGCTTCTACTGACAGGCAAAGGAAGCCTGCGCCACAACAAATATTCGGCAGCTCCTCTCACCGACAGATATATTATAAAGGCAAACCACAATGCATGGTTGCCCCACACATGGCGCAACGACAGGTAAACGGCGAAAAAAGCGACAGTGGCAATCATCATGGCCGTCATCATCTGCCGTGAAGCTGTGGCTCCCACAAATATGCCGTCCCAAAGGAACGCCGCAAAGCCGCAAAACGGAATGGCCACCGTCCAATAGAAATAAACGTCTGATGCGGCTATCACATCTTCATCATCGGTGAGAAGATGCAGGAAATGCTCTCCACCCGCCGCATAAAGCAATGTAAACAAAGCCGCAATCCAGACTCCCCACACAAACAGCCTCTTCACCATGCGCCGCAGCCCCTCGCTGTCTGACGCCCCGATAAGACGTCCCGACATGGCCTCGCCTGCATAAGCAAAGCCGTCCATTACATAGGAGAATATGGTAAACAGCTGCATCAGCAACGTATTTACAGCCAGAATCACATCTCCCTCGCCTGCCCCTTTGGAGGTGAAAAACACCGTTACCGCTATGAGGCACAACGTGCGGAAAAATATGTCCCTGTTTATTTTGAAGAACCTGACTATCTTCTCCCTGTCGAACACAGACCTGACGCCCACCGTCAGGCACACATCCCTGTATCCGTTGCGCCACAGCAACACTGCCATCACAGCTCCGGCGTATTGCGCAATCAGCGTGCCGAGAGCTATGCCTTCTATCTTCATGTCTGCCGCATAGACGAACAGCAGGCTTGCTGCAATATTGACCACATTCTGGGCAATGGCTATATACATGGGGTAATGAGCATTCTGCATGCCTATGAACCATCCCGTGAAAGCATAAATCGACAGTACGGCAGGAGCGCCCCAGATACACACGTTGAAATAAGCCTCGGCAAGCGATTTCACTTCTGCCGGAGGGGCTATCACGGCAAAAGCAGCTGCGCTTACGGGATATTGCAACAGCAAAAGGGCAACGGCCATCGCCAATCCGGTCACCACCGACCTGGCGAGCATCAGCGTTGTCTCGGCGAAATCCCGGCGGCCGTAAGCCTGCGAAGTCATGCCGCTCGTTCCCATCCTAAGGAAGCCGAACAGCCAGTACATGATATTGAACAACAGTCCGCCCACAGCCACCGCACCTATGTACGATGCCGCGCCCAGATGTCCGGCAATGGCAACATCCACCAGCCCCAACAACGGCACCGTGATGTTCGACACTATGGCCGGAACCGCTATCTTCAATATCTTCCTGTCTGTAACTCCCAACCTCATCGGCTCACTTCATTTTCCGGCTGCAAATATAATCCATTTCATTCATTCTTTCTGCCGCAACAGGACTTGCGTCATGCAATGCGCGGCCCCGTAGCCTTTTATCAGATTGTCGAGCCTTACATAGTCTGCTCTCACGCCACAGTCGTCCAACGCCTTGCGCAGATAGTCCGGCTGCCCGTCTACCGCCATTATGCGTCTCCTGCCCACACACAGGAAATTGGTGCCATACCGTTTCCTGTCGGCGCTCTTTACAGCTATAACCTTCACGCCGCACGAAGCGAGAAACGACATGAAAGGCACATTGGCCCCGACTCGCTCATAACCTCCGCCGCCGCGCTCATATAAATCCGCACGGAGAAACAGCCTGCTGTCTTTCGCTGCTTTCATCCTGTCTTCGTCCATCACTGCAAGGTCTTCATCGGCCACATTGAAGTAGGTGTCGAGATGCATCTGCTCCTGAGAGCAAAGACTGTCTTTGACCACCACAACCTTGTCATGCCCCATCACTCCGGCAGACATCAATTCGTTTACGGCTTCCTGAGTAGTCCTCAGCCCGCGCCCCACAAAGGCAAATTTCCCGAACGGGATATAATCTCCGCCCTCCATGAAAGAACCGTTGCCGCACAGCCTGTGCACGGGGTTCATGCCCAACCGGCGCAGGCAGAACTCCACGATGTCGGCCTCCCTGTTGCGCTGGGGAGAATACATCTTTGAGACGACAGGGCCGCACGGCGTCACAATCATCTGGTCGCGCATGAAAAACATATTGACCAGCGGCTTGTGCACTATCCTCGCTTTCCAACCGGTATTGCGATCCATCTTCCTGAGATGCACCACAGGCCTGTTGAGAATCACCCTGACAAGGTCTGTCTGAGACATCTTCCGCAAGACCTCCAGCTTGTACTCATCCACGCCGCAGCGGTCGTCGTGCGAGAGTTCAGTCTTGTCATAAGTCAGAAAACGCGATGCGAAATCCACAAGTTCATCGTGCGGCGTCCCTTTCAGCACGTCCCTCACGGTGATGACCTCCGCGCCGGCCTCACGCTTCAGCACGGCGATGTAATTTTCATGCTCGGCAATGGCCGAATCCATGTCCATACAGTCTTCAAACAGAGCGGCGGCAGGATGCAGGATGCCGTTGAAAAGTTCCTCACCCGGCGTGTGCATCAATATGAGGCAGGCCTTGTGATATTCCGCTTCGGGAAACGCCGCACCCTCGTGCCTGCCACGCGGCTGCAAACTTGCTTCCATACAATTACGGCTTTTTTATTACGCCATAAATATAGGTAAAAAACGGCATTCCGCAAAACGCCGCAGCCGCCTGCGCTTTCAGACCCCACAGGAGTGTTTGAAAGCCCACCGAAAAGACCGGCACGATCCCCGCCCGGGATATACGCCATCCCGGGCAAAGATGGCGCACATCCCCGCCCGTTACCGAGCCGATCTTTTTCACAGGCAGAAAAGCCCCAAAAGACTGCAACGGGAATGAAACAAGTTATTAACAAAACGGCAACTTATCAACACTTTAACAAAAGAGCCGTCTTTTCATTTCACGCATATCGCTTTTATTTTGTTACTTCGCAGCGGATAAACTAATCAACATGGGAAAAATCATTGCATTGGCAAATCAGAAAGGCGGAGTGGGCAAGACCACATCATCCATCAACCTTGCCGCCTCGCTCGCCACATTGGAGAAAAAAGTGCTTTTAGTCGATGCCGACCCCCAGGCCAACGCTTCGTCGGGACTCGGCGTAGACATCAGACAGGCGGAAACCACCATCTATGAATGTCTGATAAACGACATCGACATCAGGGAGGCCATCTACACCACCGACATCAAGACACTCGATGTAGTCCCCTCGCACATAGACCTGGTAGGCGCAGAGATAGAAATGCTGCAAATGGAAAACAGGGAAAAAGCCATGTCGCGCCTGCTGGAACCTATGAGAAACGAATATGACTATATCCTCATGGACTGCTCGCCGTCATTGGGACTCATCACCGTCAACTGCCTCACGGCAGCCGACTCGGTAATCATCCCCGTGCAATGCGAATATTTCGCACTCGAAGGCATAAGCAAATTGCTCAACACCATAAAGATAATAAAATCGAAACTCAACCCGAAAATCGACATAGAAGGATTCCTGCTCACCATGTACGACTCCAGGTTGAGAAGCGCAAACCAGGTAGTGGAAGAAGTCCGCAAACACTTCCAGGAACTTGTGTTCAAAACCATAATACAACGAAACGTGCGCCTGAGCGAGGCTCCAAGTCACGGAATCCCCGTCATACTCTACGATGCAGACTCCATAGGAGCCAAAAACTACCTCGCACTGGCACAGGAAGTAATCAACCGCAACGAAAAACATTGACCACACATGGCAGCACAAAAGAAATTCTCATTGGGAAGAGGACTCGATGCCCTCATTTCTACCGACAGGGTCGAAACAGAAGGCTCATCGAAGATAAACGAGATAAGACTCGATGAAATCACGGCCAACGCCAACCAGCCCAGAAAAGACTTCGATGAAGAAGCTCTCAACGAGCTGGCCGAATCGATCAGGGAAATAGGCATAATACAGCCCGTCACACTCAGACAGACAGGCGAACATTCCTACCAGATCATAGCAGGCGAAAGACGATACCGCGCATCATTGCTGGCCGGCAAGGAAACCATACCGGCATATATCAGAACAGCCAGCGATGAGAATGTCATGGAAATGGCGCTCATCGAAAACATACAACGCGAAGACCTCAACGCGGTGGAAATAGCCCTCGCCTACCAGCACCTCATGGAACAATACGGCCTGACACAGGAGAAACTGAGCGAACGGGTGGGCAAAAAACGCACTACCATAGCCAACTACCTGCGCCTGCTGAAACTTCCGGCACAGATACAGATGGCTCTGCAAAACAAAACCATCGACATGGGACACGCCAGAGCGCTAATAGCCCTCGACAACCCGCGTCTGCAAATGAAAGTATTCGGCGAAATCATCGACAAAAACCTCTCTGTCCGCCGCGTGGAAGAGATAGTGAAAGCCATGAACAGCGGAGACATGACCGGTAAAAGCACCGGACGAACCGCACGGGGAAAAGAGGAAATATCAGCAGAATTTGATGAACTGAAAAAACAATTGGCCGATTTCTTCGGAACAAAAGTTAAATTATCCTACGCAAAAGACGGAAAAGGAAAAATAAGCATACCTTTCGACAACGAAAAAGATTTGGAGAGAATCATGGAATTGTTCGACTCCATCAGGAAGTGACCTTGAAGAAGTGAAGTGGATTGTTACATCGTTAATCGCATTGCTGCTGTCGGTCTGCAACATAAACGCACAGACCGATGACGCATCCGGCATGCCCATAGCGCAAAGACACCGTCTCGGACTGGCCGACACAGACACCCTGAAGCAAAACCGCGACAACGACATGGCCGAAATGACAAGCAGCATCAACGTGGCCGACTCGGTAGCCGTGCCCGACTCCATGAACATGAAAAAGGAATTCTGGAGACCCGACCCGCAGAAAGCCGTGTGGTATGCCCTGCTTTTTCCCGGCGCAGGACAGATATACAACCGCAAGTACTGGAAGCTACCCATAGTCTACGGAGGCTTCGTGGCCTGTACATACGCCCTTACGTGGAACAACACGATGTACTCCGACTACTCCAGAGCCTACAGCGACATCATGGACTCCAACCCCAACACCAACAGTTTCAAAGATTTTCTGGGGCCGGCCTACAACCTGGACGACCCGTCCACAATAGAACAACTGAAACGAGTGTTCAAGAATAAGAAAGATTATTACCGTAAATACAGAGATTTAAGTATCTTTGTCTTCGTTGGAGTCTACGTCCTGTTCGTCATCGATGCTTACGTCGATGCAGAGCTGTCCGATTTCGACATAACGCCCGATCTCGGCATGAGCGTAGGGCCGGCAGCCATATATGACAACGTGACGAAAAGAAACTCCTACGGATTTCAATTCAGCATAACTTTTTGAAGGAGATGAAGAAGATATTATTTTTTATGGGCATCATACTGGCAGGCATCCCGGCCTTAGCCCAAAATGAGACAACCGGCAAATATGAAGAGGTAGTCATCCCCCAAGCATTGGAGCAACCCATCGACAGCCTTCTCGATGAATGGAAGGTGAAGCACTATGTACTCGCATCCGACAGCGACTGCATGAAAGGCTCCAACCCTTATTTCCCCGACTCGGTATATATAGACAGGCTTGTCAAGATGCCCACCGTCATGGAAATGGCATACAACGAGGTAGTAAGGAAATACATCGACACATACGTGGAAGGAAAAATGAGGGAAAAAGTATCATACATGCTCGGAGCCGCCAACTTCTACATCCCCATATTCGAAGAAGCCCTCGAAGCATACGGCCTGCCGCTGGAACTGAAATACCTCCCCATAATAGAATCGGCGCTCAACCCGTCGGCCGTATCAAGAGCCGGAGCCGCAGGACTGTGGCAGTTCATGACCTCAACGGCAAAGATATACGGACTGACCGTCAACAGCCTCGTCGATGAACGGCGCGACCCCATAAAGTCCACATGGGCAGCCGCACGCTACCTGAAAGACCTGTATGACATATACAAGGACTGGAACCTTGTCATAGCCGCATACAACTGCGGGCCGGGCAACGTCAACAAGGCGATAAAACGCACCGAAGGCAAGGCGGACTATTGGGAGATATACTACAACCTGCCAAAAGAGACAAGAGGCTATGTGCCGGCATTCATCGCGGCCAACTATGTCATGACATACTACTGCGACCACAACATCTGCCCCATGCAGACCGACCTGTCGATGACCACCGACACCATACACGTCAACAAGCAACTGCACTTCAAACAGATTGCCGAAGTGTGCGACATACCTATGGACGAGATACGCGACCTCAACCCTCAATACAGGCGCGACATAATACCGGGCAACTCGCAAGAATGCATTCTGAGGCTGCCAAACGAGCATCTGCACACCCTCATAAGCAACATGGACTCGGTCTATAACCACAAGAAAAACCAGCTGTTCACCCACAGGGCCACAGTCAATCTCAAAGAAACCACATCGGCAAAACAGGCTTCAGCTGTGGTCTACCACAAAATCAGAAGCGGCGACACCCTCTCGACCATTGCTAGAAGATACGGCACCACCGTATCGAGAATAAAAAAGCTCAACGGCTTGAAGAACAACAATATCAGAGCAGGAAAGACCATCAGAGTGAAATAACCGTGAAGACGGGCTAAAAGCTTAAATAAATACATAGGCGTAAGAAACGATGTTGAACCCTATCTCCAATGGCCGTATAGGCTTGCAATTATAAACACAAAAAAACAATCATCCGCACATGGACTTAATCCAATTCATCATAGATTTCATACTGCACATTGACCGTCACCTGATAGAGCTTGTGCAAGACTATCACTTGTGGACATATGCCATACTGTTTGTCATCATATTCTGCGAAACGGGACTTGTCGTGACCCCGTTCCTGCCCGGCGACTCGCTGCTCTTCGTGGCAGGAGCCATCACCGCACAACCCGACATGCCACTACAGATAGGCTACCTCGTGCTGGTGATATTCATCGCCGCCGTGCTGGGCGACTCGTGCAACTACATGATAGGACACTTCTTCGGCAAACGCCTGTTCAGCAACCCCGACTCCAAAATCTTCAAACAAAGCTACTTGGAAAAGACACACAGTTTCTTCCGCAAATACGGCGGCAAGACCATCATACTGGCACGCTTCGTACCCATAGTGCGCACGTTCGCCCCGTTCGTGGCCGGGATGGGCAAGATGAACTACTACTACTTCATGCTCTACAATCTCACCGGAGCCGCCCTGTGGGTGGGCATATTCTGCTTCGCCGGCTACTTCTTCGGCGACCTGCCTTTCGTACAGGACAACCTGAAACTGCTGTTGCTGGCCATCATCGTCATTTCTCTGTTGCCGGCAGTCATCGAAGTGTTCCGCGCCAAGATGAAGAAATGACGGAACAGACAACCAGCCGATAAAACACTCATCCTCAGATACCATCCGCCCCCGCCGGGGATCGGCTCGATCTCCGGCAAAGATGTACGCCATCTTCACCCGGGATGTGCGCCATCTTGGCCGAAGATGGCGCACATCCCGACAAGAGGATATTAATACTTTTTCCCAACTACATTTTTTCGCTTTTATTCGTTTATTAAATATTTTTTCATAAATTTGCGATATTGAGGATGCATACATTTTAATACGGAAAGCTATGGACACACCTGACAAGAAAACAGCGGCCGACGATCTGATGATAGAAACAGCGTTTCAAGAACTCATAAACGACTATCTCAAGACCAAACACAGAAAGAAAATAGAAATCATAACCAAAGCTTTCAAATTTGCAAACCAGGCACACAAAGGTGTCAGAAGGCTCTCTGGAGAGCCATACATCATGCACCCGCTGAGCGTGGCAAAAATAGTATGCAACGAAATAGGGCTCGGCTCCACATCCATAGCGGCAGCCCTGCTGCATGACGTAGTGGAAGACACCGACTACACGGTGGAAGACATAGAAAACCTGTTCGGCCCCAAGATAGCACAAATCGTAGACGGACTCACCAAAATATCGGGAGGCATCTTCGGCGACAAGGCTTCGGCACAGGCCGAAAACTTCAAAAAACTGCTGCTCACCATGTCGGACGACATCAGAGTCATACTCATAAAGATAGCCGACAGACTGCACAACATGCGCACGCTCGGAGCGCAACCGGCCAACAAGAGATATAAGATAGCAGGCGAGACCTTATATATATACGCCCCCATAGCAAGCCGACTGGGACTGAACAAGATAAAATCGGAACTCGAAAACCTCAGTTTCAAATACGAACATCCGGAAGACTACGAATCCATAGTGGCCAAGCTCAATGAGACAGCCAAAGAGCGCGACGAACTATTCACAGAGTTTACAGCCCCCATCAGGGAAAAGCTCGACAAGATGGGATTCAGCTACGAAATCAAGGCAAGAGTCAAGTCGCCCTACTCCATCTGGATGAAAATGCAGACCAAGCATATAGCCTTTGAAGACATTTTCGACATACTCGCCGTAAGGATAATATTCACCCCCAAGAAACTGGACGATGAGCTGAACAACTGTTTCGACATATATGTAGCCATATCAAAAATATACAAGCCCCATCCCGACAGGTTGAGAGACTGGGTGAGCCATCCGAAATCAAACGGATACCAGGCGTTGCACGTCACTCTCATGGGACCCAAAGGCAACTGGGTGGAAGTACAGATAAGAAGCAAGAGGATGGACGATGTGGCCGAACAGGGATTCACCGCACACTGGAAATACAAAGAAGGGGGAGGCAGCGAAGACGAAGGCGAACTGGACAAATGGCTGCATACCATCAAGGAAATACTGGAAGACCCGCAGCCTGACGCAATGGACTTCCTCGACACCATAAAACTGAACCTGTACACCAGCGAGATATTCGTCTTCACACCGAAAGGAGACCTGAAGACATTGCCGCAAGGAGCCACCGTGCTCGATTTCGCTTTCATGCTACACTCACAGCTCGGTTCCAACTGCATCGGAGCGAAAGTCAACCATAAACTCGTGCCGCTGAGCTACAAACTCAACAGCGGAGATCAGGTAGAGATACTGACAGCCAAAGCCATACGCATCAAGAGAGACTGGCTCGACATGATTACCACAGCCAAAGCCAAGACAGTCATAACAAGCTACCTGAGAAAAGAAGAGCAGAAACAGAAAGAAGAAGGGCGCAAACTCCTGGAAGAATTCCTCTCAAAAGAAAACATAGAAAACACCGATGCCAATATCATGAAACTGTGCAGGCTGCACGGTTGCGAAAACAAAGAGAAACTATGCCTTGAGATAGGAAGCACAAGAATAACTCTGGGAGATAACGACAAAAACGAAATAAAAGGACGCCAGAACTGGATGAAATTCCTGAGAATCCCGTTCGTGTCATCATCAGCCACAAAGACCGAGCCGAACAAAACCGAACCAGAGGAGCCCGCCGAAAAAATAGACAAGAAAAAGACCATGATCCTCACGGCCGACAAGATAAAAAAGAGATATGTCATAGCCAAATGCTGCAACCCCATACCGGGAGACGAAGTGTTGGGCTACATTGACGACAACGGCAAAGTGATAATCCACAAGATACAATGCCCCATAGCCAACAAGCTCAAAGCAGGCTACGGCAACCGCATCATCACCACCGAATGGGACACCCACAAGGAACTGTCGTTTACCGTCCCCATAAAGGTGGAGGGCATAGACGACTTCGGAGTGCTCAACAAGATTACAGAAGTCATATCGCGCGAGCTGGAAGTGAACATCAAAAAGCTGGAGATAGAAAGCGATGACGGCATATTCAGAGGCACCATATACCTCTATGTGCACGATGTGGAAGACGTGAGAACCATTTGCAACAACCTGCAAAAACTGGAAAACGTAAAGAGCGTCACAAGACTCGACAAATAAGACCGTACAGGCCATGCTGCATTATTGCGCATGGCCTGTGGTTATATATTGCATCAATACCAGGATTATTGTTAACCAAAAGGAATAATGTTATGAGAAAAATTTTTTTACTTATCGCGATGATTCTATCATCAGCAGTCTTTGCCACCGACATACAAAGCAATCCGACATCAAACAATCATTCCATCTATGCGAATGCAATATCGGAATCGGAGTTTACCGTCACTATCACCAACCCCACCGGTGCGGTAATAACAGCAAAAGCAGGAGACACGACAGTGGAAAGCGGCAGCACGGTAGAACCGGGCACAGTGCTGGAACTGTCACATGAACTGACAGACACCAACCATGCCTTCCAGAACTACACCGTAAACGGTACGAAACTTGAAGCCGGAACAAACACCGTGACTGTGAATGAAAACATAGAAATATCGGCAGACTTAATCTATGGCAACGAAGTCATATTCAATGTGGAGAACATAGATAAAGCAATGGTGCTCTTCTATGAAGATGACATCTACGCCACCCTGCCCACGGGAAGCATCATAGTGGATCCCGGCACTCAATACCTGCTGAAAGTCAAACCCAACAACGGATTCAGCGCATACGTAGCCATCAACGGGGAAGACAGGTCGAACGAAGCCACGACACCGAGCGGACTCAGCTTCACCATATCAGGCAAGACAACGGTGGACATCATCATATCGGGCACGCCATACCCTTTCAAATACTCGTATGAAAGCGAAGAAGGAACTGTGACCGCAACCATAGACGGAGAACAACTCGAAGCCGAAATACAGCACGAAGTGCCTAACGGAGAAATAATAGAATTCACCGTAACGCCCAACGAAGGCAAGACTCTGGAAAGCATCACGCTGAACGGAAACGATGTGACAGGCATGATAACGCTGCAAGACAACAAGTTCCAATATATCATGAACGGCAACAGCGAGATAAACATCACGTTCAAGGAAGAGATAACCACAATCACATACAACGTGGAAAACATAGAGAACGCGATGGTACTCTTCTACGAAGACGACTACATCTCCACATTGCCCAGCGGAACAGTGACAGTGGAACCAGGCACCCAATATATCTTGAAAGTTAAACCCAACACAGGATTCAGCGCATACGTGGCCCTCAACGGAGAAGACAAGACAAGCGAAGCCACATCGCCTGAAGGACTCAGTTTCACAGCAGCAGGACAGATGACGGTGGACATCGTCATATCGGGCAACCCATACACATTCACATACTCATTCGAAAGTGAGGAGGGAACAGTGACCGCAACCAAAGACGGAGAACAACTTGAGGCCGACACGCAACATGACGTCATCTACGGAGACATGATAGAATTCACCGTGACGCCCGACGAAGGCAAAGAGCTGGAAAGCATAATGCTGAACGGCAACGACATAACCGGCATGACAGGACTGCAAGACAACAAATTCATGTATATGGTCAACGCCGACAGCCAATTCAACATCACTTTCAAAGACAAGACTGCCACCATTACCTACGTCAATGAAACTCCGGACTTCGGCACACTGGCCATAACCAGAAGTTCCGACGGCAGCGAAATAGAAAACAACAGCACCCTGCCACTGGGAGAACTCATCGACATTGTGGCGACTGCCAACGAAGGATATGCCATAGACAGTGTGGTAATCATAGTAAACGGCACACGCACTCCGCACAGACCAGTAGGCGGAAACATAGGCACATTCGAGAAATATGACTTTGAAGTGAGCGGCGACATTACCGTGACAGCGGCATTCAAGGCAGAAAAATCGGCCGAAGACATTGCAGGCAACGCCTTCCGGATATACGGAAGCGACAACGGCATCACCGTGTGCGGCATCAGCGAAGGCACTGAAATCACAGTCTATGACATAGCAGGAAAGACCGTATGCAGCACACGTGCCACAGGCGACACGGCAGAGATAAACGGCCTGCGCGAAAACATGATATACATAGTGAAAGTGACAGACGGCACCAAAACAAAAGCGGTGAAAGCAACCACCGCAAGGGTGCGGTAAGGATATACGCCATCCCCGGCGGGGATCGAGCCGATACTTGCCCGGTATCGGCTCGGTCATGACAAAAGATCGGCTCGGTCTCCAAGCGAGATCGAGCCGATAATTTTTATCACATCTCTTATATATGGCAATCAAGCACTTACGCTCATACGAAAGCAATGACGCAGAGTGCCGTCAGTTCACCGTAATCTCATCCACGAAAATAAAGGCCGACCCGCCCGGCCATGTATGCCAGTCGGGCAATTCGGGCGTGATGTGTGCAACGACACGGACATATCGGGCATTGCGCGGCGCGAAATCGAGTTCATGCCTGTAGATGCCATCGGCAGCATCCTGCCCCAGCACCGGCACAGACTTCTCGGCTGCGAGGTCGAAATGTCTGCCATCTGAAGAGCACCACACTTCCATGCCCGTAATATCCATTACTGCCGCACCCACAGCCACATCGGTATTGATGCCCACATTGCTTATCTGCTTCTCCTCGCCCAAGTCGATGACAGCATCCATGTCTTTCAGAAATCCGAGCCAACGCCCCGTGTTGTAGCGCGTGTCGCCGGTCAGTCCGTCGGTCAGCACCGATGCACCTTTATATGTATATGTCGGATCGGGCATGTTTTTCAGTGTCACGGGGCAGAAAGAAGCCTTGTTCACCGACACGGTGTCGCACAGCACCTTGCCATCCGTTTCGCCAGGCATTATGACTTTAGCCTTTATCACCGCGCTTTCCGTCAAGGCAAACGGAGCAACATATCTCTCCGATTTTTCATCAGGTTCACTGCCGTCAAGGGTGTAATAGACGGCGCGGTCGCCCAAAGTGGCAAGCGATACCGAGAGCCTGCGGTTGAGCGTGTCGTTTTCATAGTCGGAAGTCACATCAAAAGCTCCCTTATGATAAGTGTAACCGTACTTGTCGTACCTTTTGATGAGCCTGAACATGCGTCCGGCAAACTCTCCATAGTCTTTCTCTCTTGTAAATCCGCCCCATGCCGTCTCGGAGAGCGCAGCCATGCGAGGCAGTATCCTGTATTCGGCCTTTTCCATATCGTCCACATCTTCAGCCCACAGGCAAGCCTGCACCCCGACAAGATGTCCGGCGGCTTCTTCATCGAGATAGCCCGACACAGGGTCGAAATCATAGACCATCCTTATGGCCTTGTCGCCCGGCAAATCGAGCACCTGTAGGCTGCTGAAATAGAGCAGACCCGAAGGAGCCATAATCACGTCATAGCCTTTGCGCGCAGCATCCATGCCATACTGTTCGTTTCTCCAGCTCATGACAGTGGCGGTAGGGGTAAGGTCTTCGTTGAGCACTTCGTCCCAACCTATCATCTTGCGGCCTTTGCTCTCTATGAAACGTGCCATCTCGTTCATGAAATAGACTTGCAGATTGTCTTCCGCTTTGGAACCGGCAGTATCTTTCCAGCCCATTTTGCCAATGAGAGCCTGGCACTTGGGACATTTCTCCCATCTCGTGCGCGGACATTCATCGCCTCCGGCATGAATATATTCCGAGGGGAACAGCTGTATGACCTCTTCCAGTATGTCTTCCACAAAGGGTATAGTCTTCTCATTGCCAATGCAGAGCACATCATCGTGCACTCCATATTCCACCTGAGTCTCGTAAGGACCGCCCGTACAACCGTATTCCGGATATGCGGCAAGGGCAGCAGTTATATGTCCCGGCAGATCTATTTCGGGTACGACCTCTATGCCCCTCTCAGCTGCATAGCCTATCACATCTTTTATCTCCTCCTGAGTGTAGAAACCTCCGTAAGGGATGCCGTCGCGCCCTTTCTGACCGCCGGTGAGCAACGACTCTTTTCGTTTGGAACCGATCTCGGTGAGCAACGGATATTTCTTTATCTCTATCCTCCAGCCCTGATCATCGGTGAGATGCCAGTGAAACACATTCAGATTGTGCAACGCCATGATATCTATGTACTGCTTCACCTGCTCCACCGTAAAGAAATGACGTGACACATCGAGATGCATCCCCCTATAGCTCATGGCCGGCTCGTCTTCTATCCGTGCAGCAGGGAAACTCACTTTCCCGCAACGCTCCACAGGCATGGACTTGCGCAGCGTCTGCACCGCATGAAACAGCCCCTGATAGGAACCGCCTGTCACATCCATACACTGCCCCGACACGCTGACGGCATAAGCCTCACGCGACAATGACACCGAGTCGACCGACAGCCGTATGAGATTGCCATCACCTCCTGCCTCAGACACTTTCAGTTTATAACCCGTTGTCTCCTCCACATAATCATTGAGGAAAGCGGCAATACGCTCCGCTCCGTCACAACCCGCAGCCGGCACTATGATCGTATTCTTATCCAATACAAACTGTCCGGAATCTGCAACAACCACACTGCGCAATTTAGGCACAACATCATAGTCTGCCTCTACCGTCCCGCCGCCTCCACTACCGCAGCAGGATAAAAGCGGGACAAACAACACTGTCAATAAATTTCCATATTTCATAATATATGACTTTTGAGATTTTCCTATCAGTTCACAATCACTTCATCGAGGAAGAACCATGCAGGATAGCCCACCCCGTAATGCCACGAAGGACAATTGCCTATGGTCTTGACAAAGACCTTGACATAACGCGCGCTGACCGGCCGGTCCGACTGCACCTTGCCCTCCACAAACTTTATCTGCAAATCCCTGTCTTCGGGGAAAGCATACGAGCCGAAATCGGTGTAGTGTTCGCCATCAGAGGAGACGGAATAGCTGACGCTCGCCGGCAACAGCACCCACCCTCCGAGCTGGTGCAGGAAGTCGGTGCTTATCGTGGTAAATTCCGTTTCTCTCCCCAAGTCGATGACAAACTCTGCATCGCGGCCTTCCCAGCCTACCCAGCTCTCCACATACGAAGAACCGCCGAACAGACCATCGGTCAAAGCCTTGCCGGCTATCGGCATATATCGTTCCGCAGGCTGCTTTATCATGGTCACTTTGGCTCCTATCGCCTTGCTGCGCACCTCGCCCGGCAGGAATCTCTTCAGATAAAGCTCGCAATAATCGGCAATGGGATTGTTTCTCTCGTTCAGGCTCTGCACGCCATACTCCGCCGCACGCTGCCTGAACTCCTCGAGCAAGGCTATCACTTCGGTCTTGTCGCCATGCGGATCGGTGCGCGCAATCTCCAGTTCTGAATACTGCAAAGGCAGACGCGAGATGCGCACTCTGCGCAGCAGTTCGTCATCGCCCTGCACAGCCTGCTCCGCCCGGTCGAACAGTTCATCGTAAGTCTTCAACAGATTTGCATTGAGCATGCCATCCTTATGGCTTATGGGCGAATCGTATATCCACAAGTCTTTTCCGCTCGCCAGCAAAGCTCCCTGCATGATTTTCAAATACTGGTAAAGGTGTGTCGAAGCCGCTCCATAGTAGCCGTCCATGAAAGAACGCATCAGCGAGTCGGCATCGAGATAAGGATTCCACATGAGTTTGGCAAGCATGTATGCCCTGAGTTCCGAAAAATCGGTGCCTTTGGTGCCGTTGACCTGCTCGAACAGCATGTTCGCATGATTTTTGTGAAACAGCTGTATATTCTTTTGCAATATGTGGAAATTGGGGAAGGGGGAGACCATGTTGTCAAAGTTTATCCCGTAATCCCACACGAATATATTGTTTGATATTGCAGCCCAGCCCTCCAATGCCTTGACAAAATCTCTGCCCGAAGCATTGTCGGTGAGCGGCACTTCACGCTTGCAGTCAATGTCACACAGCATGATATTCACATTGTCCAACGGCTTGACATGCTTTGGCGGATGCATGGTAAACAAGTATGCGAGGGTGGAAATCTCTTTGTCGGGAAACCTCTCGGCCAGTTTGTTCATGAAACGGATGAAGTTGCCCGACGGACTGCCCTCGTATTCATCCACCGCCTTGCACGCCGGACAGGAGCAGTTGGTGTTGTTACCGTCATTCTGGCTGACGGAAATCATGTTCATGCCCGGATTGGCCTTGAAGATGGAATCAATCTTCTGCACAGCCAGTTCAAACACTTCCGGATTTGTCAGACACCATTGACTGTGGTCGCCCGGCTGCCTCTTGCCGTTGATGAAAGAATAATATTCGGGATGCTCTTCCCCGTAGACCTCAGCAGGGAGTATGCGGTTGAACGTATGCACCCACATGCCGTCTGCGAAAATATCTTCCGGATCTTCCAGACGGAACCACATCTTATATATAGGGTCCTCATTGCCATAGCTAAATGTCTGGCGGTATCTGAAAGCCGGAGTCTGTGCCTCGTCTATGACGGGCAGGACTATACTCCCGCACGAATCAAATTCACAGATGTCTTTGGCATAATAACGCACTCCCAGATAGTCTTCAAGCAAAGTCACAACTCCATATATGGCGCCTTTGCCTCCGCCGCTGCGCACGGTCAGCTTACCGTCTTTGCAGACTATCTCAAAGCCGTCTTCACCGGCACGGCCGGTCGTACCGCCAATGATTATGTCTCCCCCGCCGGCCGGCCCGGTTATGTCGAGTGTGGCTCCGGTCATCCTTTTCACAAAATCCTGCAACAATCCGGCGGCTGTGCGGTTTATCTCGTTGTCTTCACTGCACGATATTTCGGCCACCGGTCTTCCGTCTTTCACCACAGTCATCTGCGCATACGCACCGACCGGACTCAAGCAAGCCCCAAGAGACAGGGCTGCACATAAAATCTTTTTATTCATACTATAGGTTTAATAAACACATGTAACAATAACAAGAGAACAAATATATATCATTTTTTCATTACAGTTTGCTTTTCTTCCCACCTTTATCCGTGCTGAAACATTTCCTTTCTTGTCTTTTCCGATAAAAAGACGCATCTTTGCACCGACAAACAAAATCGCATATATGACGACAGACGAACTGTTTATGACACGCGCATACACGCTTGCGCTCGGCGGGAAATTTCATGCCGCACCCAACCCGATGGTAGGAGCCGTAATAGTACATGACGGCAAAATCATAGGCGAAGGTTTTCACCGCCGTTGCGGACAGGCACATGCCGAAGTGAATGCAATAGCATCGGTGAAAGACCAGGCACTGTTGCCGCAGTCTACGCTATACGTCACACTGGAACCGTGCTCACACTATGGAAAGACCCCGCCATGCGCAGACCTGATAATAGAAAAAAAGATAAAGAGGGTCGTAGTGGGCTGCACTGACCCTTTCGAGAAAGTGCATGGCAACGGCATAAAAAAACTCCTCGAAGCCGGAATAGATGTGACAACAGGCGTGCTGAGGGAAAAATGCGAGAAACTGAACGCACCGTTCATCACGTTCCATACACGCAAACGTCCGTACATAACACTGAAATGGGCGCAAAGCGCAGACGGATTCATAGGTTCGGACAATAACGAGAGACTGTCAATATCCACACCTTTCACACAAATGCTCGTACACAGGATGCGTGCATACAATTCGGCCATAATGGTGGGAAGCGTCACGGCCAAGCTCGACAACCCATCGCTTACCACACGGCTGTGGCCAGGCAAGTCTCCTCTCAGAGTAGTCACAGACAGGCATCTGAAACTGCCGCAGAGCCTAAACCTGTTCGACGGTACATCGCCCACGCTTGTCTTCACTACCAAAAAAGATTGCCCGGAATGGAAAAATGTAGAATTCATTACGATTGACGAAAAGGACTACGGCATACCTGCGTTTCTGAATATCCTTTATGAAAAAGGATGCCAGACATTGCTCGTTGAAGGCGGCAGCAGGCTGCTACAGTCGTTCATCGATGCCGGGACATGGGACAAAGCTCAAATAGAGACCCGCCTGTCAATGCTCGCAGGCAATGGCACCCCCGCACCGCAATTGCATGATGCCACACTGATAGCAGGCAAACAATGTTTCGGCTCGGAAGTGAGAATATTCGCCAACGGCAAAAGCCGCATCTGAAAACGACAAGAGCCGACAGGCCGCCGTCTTTGCGGTTTTTTATTCTAATTTTCTATAAAACTTACATCAGCATTAGTCTGTAACACAAATTGTTCTTATTTTTGTCAGTTGAAAACATTAAAATCGAGACATGAAGTTTAAATTAAATTGTTTGGTCTTTCTTGCCATATCATTGTTCACACTCATTTCTTGTGACTTTGGTGACCAGGACTTTGATGACGAATACGAAACAATCTCCATGATTACGTCCGTTGCTTTCAAAGACGACCTGAAAGTGTTCAGCAGAAAAGCCGGAACCACATCAAGCGGCGCGGACACTACAATAATAGACACGACATACATAGCCGCAGAAGACTGCAAATTCACCATAGACCAAAAAAACAAACACATCTACACGTCAGATTCCCTCCCGTTCGGAACGGACGTATCCAATGTGACTATCACAATAGGATATAAAGGATACAACCTCACAAAAGTATTGAAAGAAGATGGTGACAACGTGACCGATACTACATGGAGCAATGTAGATCCGATAGATTTGAGAAAACCAGTGAAATTCAAAGTATATGCACAAGTGATTAACGTGTATGACATATATACGGTAGAAGCGCGTGTACATCAGGTAGACCCAATGAAAATGGGATGGACGAAAATATCCGACTCCTTTTCAGGCGGAGAAGCAGACGGAGAACAAAGAAGCATCCTTTTCAACGGGAAAATATACACATTCGCCTATACGGGAGGCACACCGGCCATATTCTCCACTGACGTAAACGATGGCAATTCCTGGCGCAAAGACATCCCGTCATTCCCTGAAAGCATGAACATAAACTCAGTATGCACATACGGCAGACAAATCTACATGGCCTCGACAAACGGAAATGTCTACACATCCGATGACGGACTCAACTGGAGCAAGAAAGAAAATCTGAGCGGCAACATCCTTACCTTTGTAGGAAAGATGCAATACAAATCAAACGAAAGGCTAATCGCCTTATCGTCTGCCGGAGAAGGCAGGGAAATAAAAGTAAGCGATGACGGACAGACATGGCAAGCAAGCGCATCCGTATCCGAATACTTCCCTGAAGACTGTTTTTCTGGATTTGAAAAGCGTTCCCTCACAAACAGCAGCATAAACAACTACTATGTCATGGGACGGGAAAGAAGCGACTATGCACTGTCTGACACAGCGTCATTCGCATGGTTCACCCTTGACGGACTGGAATGGGCCGAGATGAGAGCCAACTACACGCTGGTATTGCCAAAGATGACTAAACCGACATATATGTTTTACGGAGACGAAACACTTGCTTTCGGCTACGGGCCAAAGACTGCTTTCGAATCGTTTTATTATTCGGAAGACTTGGGACTGGTATGGCGGGAAAAGACAGGCGACCCCGCATTGCCTGAGGAGTTTGCGGGCAGAAACGAATATTCATCACTGGTCGATGACGATGACAATGTCTGGATAATCTGGAGCGCATCTGAAAAGAACAGCGATGAGGTATGGAGAGGTAAGATAAACAAAGCCTACTTTAGCGAATGAATAAAAAATTGTGAACAAACATAATTTACAGAGAAATACGGCGTTTCATTTATAAACAAATGTGCGTAAAACCAAAATGTCATGATGAATATAATCCGTAAGGCTCTGTTAATAATAACTGTTTCGGCTTTTTCGATTCATTCCTATGGACAGGAGATAGAATATTCACTGGAGCTGGGAGGCATGGCCGGCGGAAGTTTCTATATGGGAGACGCCAACTACAGCCACCTCTTCATGGAAACAGGCTTATGCGGAGGTGCAGTATTGCGCCAATTGCTGAATCCGCACATGGCCGTAAAATATGACCTTGCGGCAGGAAAGATTTCCGGCGACACGAGAAACATAAAAGATGCTTTTCCGCACGATGCCCGCATGACATTCAGCCGCACAGTGATAGACGCCGGCGCACAATTTGAATACAATTTCTGGAGCTACGGCACCGGAAAAGGATATAAAGGGACAAAAAGACTTACGCCCTATATTTTAGGAGGAATAGGGTTTACATTCGCTCCGGCTCCGGCCGACAATGTATTCACCTTAAATTTCCCGATAGGCGTAGGCGTGAAATACAAGCTCCTTGACCGCCTCAATGTCGGCATAGAGTTTACAATGAGGTTCAGCATGTCCGACCGTCTTGACGTGACAGACAAAAACGGCCTGACACTGCAAAACCCGTTTAACATAAAAGGCAAAGGCATAAAAAACAAAGACAGCTATTCTTTCACCGCCATCTTTGTGACATATGACCTCAAGCCTAAATACAGAAAATGTAACAATATTGATTTATAGACGACATGTCGTATAAAGAACTGATAGATTTCGAGCGGATACCGGCCCATATAGCCATAATCATGGACGGGAACGGGAGATGGGCGAAAAAAAGAGGATTCGCAAGGAGCTTCGGCCACCAGGCAGGAGCAGAAACAGTGCATGTCATAGCGGAAGAAGCCGCAAGGTCGGGTGTAAAATATCTGACGCTTTACACTTTTTCCACAGAAAATTGGAACAGGCCGGCCGATGAAGTAACCGCACTGATGCAGCTGCTGATAGACCAGATAGAAGAAGAAACCTTCATGAAAAACAACATAAGGTTCAGAATCATAGGAGAAGAAAGCAGACTGCCGGAAAACGTGAGAGACAGGCTTCACAAATGCATTGAGCACACATCGGGCAACACCGGGATGTGCATGACACTGGCTCTGAGCTATTCATCGCGCTGGGAGATAACGGAAGCTGCAAAACGCATTGCCGCAGAAGTAGCGGCAAAACGACTCGACATAGATGCCATAGATCAGGACTGCCTGTCGGCTCACATGACCACCAGTTTCATGCCCGACCCGGACCTGCTCATAAGAACCGGAGGCGAATTGCGGCTGAGCAACTACCTGTTATGGCAATGCGCATATTCCGAACTGTATTTCTGCGACACATTCTGGCCTGATTTCAAAGAAGAAGAATTCTATAAAGCCATTTATAATTACCAACAAAGAGAACGCCGCTTCGGCAAAACAAGTGAACAATTATAAAAGAGAGACAATGCTTCAGCGTTTTTACATAACAATCATTCTGCTTTGCTTCATCAGCACCCATTTCGCATTCGCACAAGATGAAGCAGAATCAGACAGCATAAAAAACCTACCATCCATAGTCTATACGGGAACCCCCAAGAAATATGAAATAGCCGACATTCAGGTGGAAGGAGCCCCCAACTACGAAGACTTCACCATCATAGGATTGTCAGGCTTGGCCGTGGGACAGACCATAAGCGTGCCGGGCGATGAAATCACCGATGCGGTCAGAAGATACTGGAGACACGGGCTCTTCTCGGACGTAAAAATATCTGCCACAAAAATAGACAGAAACAAGATATGGCTCCTCATAAGCGTAAAACTGCGCCCGAGAGCTTCGGAAATCAGATATCACGGGGTGAAAAAAAGCGAAAGGGAAGACCTGGAAGAAAAGATAGGACTCATAAAAGGCAGCCAGATCACACCCAACATAATAAACCGCACGGAATTCCTCATAAGACAGTACTTCGATGACAAAGGATATAAGAACGCAGACATCAATATAATGCAGCAAGATGATGTATCGGCAGAAAACGAAGTCATAGTAGATATTTATATAGACAAGAAGACAAAAATAAAAGTCAACTCCATCGTTTTCGATGGCAACAAAGCTCTCTCTGAAAACAAGCTCAGGCGTGCCATGAAGAAGACCAACCAAAGGTTCAAACTCGTTACGCTCTTCCGCCCCAAGAAATTCATCCCGGAGAAATACGAAGAAGACAAGCAGCTCATCATCGACAAATACAACGAATACGGTTACAGAGACGCACGCATCCTGTGCGATAGCGTATGGGCGCACGATGACAAGACAGTAAACGTATACATCAAGATAGAAGAAGGAGATAAGTATTACATCAGAAACATCAACTGGATAGGCAACACTCTTTATCCGTCGGAATGGCTCGATGCCCAGCTGAACATGAAAAAAGGCGATGTCTACAATCAAAAAAAACTGGCGGAACGTCTCAACACCGACCAGGACGCGATAGGCAACCTTTATTACAACAACGGATACATATTCTACAGCCTCGAACCGGTGGAAGTCAATATAGAGAAAGACTCTGTCGACCTCGAAATGAGGATATACGAAGGAAAACAGGCTACGATAAGCAAAGTCATAATCAACGGAAACACCAGACTCTACGACAACGTGGTCAGAAGAGAGTTGCGCACCATACCGGGAGCTTTGTTCAGCAAAGACGATATGGAACGTTCCTACCGTGAAATAGCGCAGATGGGACACTTCAACCCCGAGACAATAGACCTGAGACCGGAACCGCATCCGGAAGATGGTACAGTGGACATCATATACAACCTCGAAACCAAATCGAGCGACCAGATAGAATTCTCCGCCGGATGGGGACAGACAGGTATCATCGGACGAATAGGGCTGAAGTTTACCAACTTCTCCATGGCCAACCTGTTCAATAAATCGAAGAACTACAAAGGCATACTGCCGCAAGGCGATGGACAGACACTGTCCATAAGCGGCCAGACTAACGGACAGTACTACCAGTCGTACAGCATATCTTTCCTCGACCCATGGTTCGGCGGCAAGAGACCTAACTCATTCTCGGTAACCGCCTACTACTCCAAACAGACAGATGTGGCCGACAACTATTATAACCAAGCATGGCTCTACAACTCCATGTCGAGCATGTACGGCAGCTACTACAACAACAGCTACAACACTTACGAATCTTATTACGACCCAGATCAGTATGTCAAGATGTTCGGCGTGTCAGTAGCATTCGGAAAAAGACTCAAATGGCCCGATGACTATTTCACGTTCTCGGCAGAGTTGTCATACCAGAGATATATATTGAGAGACTGGGACTACTTCCCCGTAACCAACGGCAACTGCAACAACCTGAGCCTCAACCTTACCCTCGCCCGCAGCTCCATAGACAACCCCATCTATCCGAGACGCGGCTCCGAATTCTCGCTCACGGCGCAGATCACACCGCCATACTCCCTCATTTCGGGCAAAGACTACTCGCAATACGCACAAAGCATGTCAGACCCCAACTATCAGGAAGACCAAAACAAAATGCACAAATGGGTGGAATACCACAAATGGAAATTCAAATGGAAATCCTACCTCGCCCTGTCGGGTGCCAAGAAATGCCCGGTACTCATGACACGTGCGGAATTCGGCATCGTGGGACACTACAACAAATACAAGAAATCTCCGTTCGAGACATTCGATGTGGGAGGCTCTGGCATGTCGGGATACTCCAGCGGATATGCCACTGAAACCATCGGACTGAGAGGATATGAAGACAACTCGCTCACCCCGTACAGAGGATATGAAGGCTACGCATACACCCGCTTGACACTGGAATTCAGGCAGGCCATCATACTCGAAGCCCAGACACAGGTCTACGCGCTGGCATTCGTAGAAGCGGGAAACGCATGGCATGACGTGAAAAACTTCTCACCGTTCGACCTCAAACGTTCGGCCGGAGTGGGCGTGAGAATCTTCCTGCCCATGGTGGGACTGCTCGGGTTGGACTGGGCATACGGATTCGACCCCGTATTCGGAAGCCGCGAATCGAGCGGAAGCCAATTGCACTTCGTGTTAGGACAAGAATTTTAACAACTAAAACCACAAAGATTTATGAAAAAGTTTTTTTTGACATTGATAATGCTGGCAGGAATAGCCATAGCAGGACAGGCGCAGAAATTCGCACTCATCGACATGGAATACATCCTGAAAAACATACCGGCATACGAAAGGGCAGCCGAACAGCTGAACCAGATATCAAAGAAATGGCAAAGCGAAGTGGAAACGCTGGCCAACGAAGCCGAAACACTCTACAAAAACTACCAGTCGGAAGCCGTATATCTCTCGGAAGAGCAGAAAACACAGAAAGAACAGGAGATAGTAGACAAGGAAAAAGAAGTGGTGGAACTCAAACAGAAATATTTCGGCCCGGAAGGAGAACTGTTCAAAAAACGCGAAAGCCTCATCAAACCCATACAAGACGAGATATACAACGCCGTGAAAGAAGTGTCGGAAAACAAAGGCTACTCGCTGGTCATAGACCGCGCATCAGACATGAGCATCATATTCGCATCGCCCAAAATAGACATAAGCAACGAAGTCTTGACCAAAATGGGATATTCTAATTAATTTTTTATACTTTTGCAAAGCAATAGAGAAACTGAATAATAAACAAATAATTAAAATAAAACATAGCAACCATGATGAAAAAACTTCTTTTGATAGTACTGTTGGCACTGCCGATGGGAATCTTCGCACAGAACCTGAAATTCGGACACCTCAGATCATCTGAAATCATCCCGCTCATGGCAGAATACACCAAAGCACAGACTGACCTGCAAGGCTACTTCAAAAACTATCAGGACGAGCTGAAAAAGCTGGAAGACGAGTTCAACAAAAAGGTAACAGAATTCCAAAACGAGGAAAAGACACTGCCGGAAAACATCAAAAACCGCAGACAGCAGGAATTGCAGGACATGGCTACAAGAGCACAGGAATTCCAGACCACAAGCGAACAAGACATGCAGAAAAAACAGCAGGAACTGATGGCTCCGATACTGCAAAAGGCAAACGATGCCATCACGGCAGTGGGACAGGAACAAGGTTTCACCTACATCTTCGACCTTGACAGCACACCCATACCCTACGTGAATGAGACGACAAGCACAGACGTAACGGCAGCGGTAAAGGCCAAGCTCGGAATCACACAATAAGAAAAGACACTTTTTTTCATAATACAAAACTACGACACGGAGCTGCTTATCGTAACACATAAGCCGCTCCTTTTTCTTTACACAAATGGACAACCAGCGAAACATGACAGCTCCCGGACCCATAGGCATATTCGACTCCGGCTATGGAGGCCTGACAATACTCCACAAGATAAGGGAAAAAATGCCACAATACGACTATATATATCTGGGCGACAACGCCCGCGCACCATACGGCCCTCGCTCGTTCGAGATAGTCTACAGATTCACACTCCAGGCGGTGGAAAAACTCTTCAGCATGGGATGCCACCTCGTGATACTCGCCTGCAACACCGCATCGGCAAAAGCATTGAGAAGCATACAGCAACACGACCTGCCGCTCATAGACCCGGCCAGAAGAGTACTCGGAGTAATCCGCCCCACAGTGGAAGCCATAGACGGCATGACCCGGACGGGACATGTGGGAGTCCTCGCCACATCGGGCACGGTGAAATCGCAATCGTATGCCCTCGAAATACACAAACTCTACCCCGACATCACCGTGACAAGCCTGGCATGTCCCATGTGGGTGCCGCTCATAGAGTATGGAGAATATGAAAACGAAGGGGCAGACTTCTTCATAAAAAAATACATAGATGCCATATTCGCACAAGACAACCTCATCGACACGCTCATACTGGGATGCACGCACTACCCCATCGTGGCAGACAAGATAAAAAGACACCTGCCCGGCGGAGTACGTCTGGTGCAACAGGGAGAGCATGTGGCCGAAAGCCTGGCAGACTATCTGAAGAGACATCCCGATATGGACAGCAAATGCACCAAAAACGGACACACGCAGTTTTTCACCACAGAAAACGAAGAAAAATTCGCCGAATCGGCATCCGTTTTCCTCAAAACAGAAATCAACGTCAAAGGCATAGAACTGGAATAGGAAAAAGCCGCACAAACCATCGGGGAAAAGATGGCGCACATCTCCGGCAAAGATGTAGGACATCTTCGGGCAAGATCGAGCCGATCCCGGGCGAAGATGGCGCACATCCCCGCGGAAGACAGAAAACACCTGAGCAGGCGCATAAAAAAGGCAGGGGCTTGCGCAGCCCCCGCCTCAGAAAATAACCCTAAAGATTACATGCTCATCTCACAACAACCTTATTAACCACATCTGCCGTGACAACGATGTAAACTCCACCGTCTACGGCTATCTTAGCATCCAATCCTTCATATACCTTAGTGCCATCTGCCGCATATATCCTGACAAGCCCGGTTGCATTTTCCACTACTATGGCACAGTCTGCCGCATATACACGCACGGCCTCATCGCCTGTCATGCCTATGCCTATCTTCTCCCACTGCGCATAGAGAGTAATGTCGCTTTCCAGCACGGCATTGTCTTCATACTGCGTGCCGCCTGTCTCGGCATCAAACCAGCCAAGAAACTCGTATTTGTCTTTCTCCGGTTCGGGCAATACGAAGTTCCCGCTGTTGGCATACATTGTGTCCATCACGGCTGTGTCGGCCACCAGCTCTATGCGGTAAACCTTGTTTTCAACCGTAGAGTAAAGCACCGGCACCGTATCGGTACCTATCAGCTGCCCCCATGTGGCAGTGGTCTGTGCCGCCTGCAACCTGTAGGCCACCTCGCCTGACAGAAATTCGTCTTCGGTCATGGCTGTGATGCTGTCATTACCTGCATATCCGTTCACGCAACCGTCCAAGTAGAATGTTGATGACACTTTCTCCATACTTGCTCCGGTGAGTATCGGGTTGGCTTTTTCATCTGCGAGGGCAGACACCGTGCCATAGTTATAGCAATAGTTCAACTCTGAACCGTTGGTGGCGGAAAGGATTCCGGCAGCGAAGTAACCTTCTCCGGCGGAAGTCACATTACCGAGATTATAGCAGTTTTCGACCTTGCTGTAATCGGAAGATCCGCATATTGCGGCTACACTCATGTCACTTGTCACGTTGCCCAAGTTATAGCAGTTTCTCACCGAACCATAAGAATAACCGCAAACAGCACCGGCATTGGTTATGGACGAGAACCATACATCGGCCGTGCTATGGCTGTTTCTAAGGACTCCGGCAAAATTGGAACCGCACAGTCCGCCGCCCCACATGCTGCCCATTTCACCTTTCACGACAACCGTCCCTGCTATGCTGCAACTGTCTATAGTACCGTCATTGTACCCGCACAACGCACCCATATCGCTATAGGCAGACACATAAGCATCTCTGATGCACAGATTTCTGATAGTACCCATGGAACCCATTTCGCCTATAAACCCCATCCTTGAGCCGTAATCCTGCGAAATGTAAAGACCGCTTATGGTGTACCCCTTTCCGTCAAATACACCGGTATAGGCATAAGGTTTCTGCCCCACAGGTGTCCAAGCCTTAAGGTCCAAAGGATCGTTCTGCAACTCTCCTCCATCAAAGACCAGCTCGTTCATTACTATATCGTTCTGCAATTCGGCATAAAGCTCCGTCTCGCCATCATTGACCTTACCGGCAAACCATAACAGGTCATCGGCCGTGGAAAGTTCATACACCACATTGCCGAGATTGTCTTCATGCGAAGGAGGAGTGGGAATCACCGGTTCAGGTTCTTCTATGACAGGATAAAATGCTCCCCACCCCATATCCGACGCATATGTCATCTTACAGCCGAACGGCACTACAAGCACAGCCGCTTCAGAGCCGGAAAAGACATCAGAACCGAATCCTGAGGAAAGGACAGGCAATACAGGAGGCACGGTCGGCTTTGCGAAAACCGTATCCAAGGAACATTCTGCAAAAGCCAACGAACCTATGCTTTTCGTCTTGGACGGAATGACTATGTCCGACAGTCCCCCGCATTTATGAAATGCTGCATCGCCGATATTTGACGTACCCTCGCCGAGCGTAGCATCGGTCAACGATATACATTCATAAAAAGCGCGTGCGCCTATTTCGGTTACAGTGGCAGGCAAAACCACTTGCGTCAGAACCTTGTTGCCGCTGAAAGCATCATCGCCAACAGCCGTCACGCTATATCCCTCCACCGTTTCGGGAACGGAAAGCACCGTAGCATCATTGCCATCTTCCAGCCCTTTAAGAGTCACACTCGCCCCGTCTTCATTTACCGTATAGACGAGACCTTCATTTGTTATTTCAGTCTGTGCGCTGCATACCACAGATGCCAGCGGCAAGACAAAAACCGATAATATGATATTAGTTCTCATAAAGCTTTATTTTAATATTTTACATTTGTATATATTGCCATCCTCATCTTCGCAAGACAGTATGTAAAGACCGTCGGCAAGATGGGAAATGTCTGCATATCCGGCATCACACGAAAACCTGAGCACTGCTTTGCCGTCGGAAGCGAACAATGCAGCCTCTTTCACCGAAATGCCGTTGAATCTCAATATCCCGTCATGATAAAAGACCATGCCGCCTGCTATGGCAGACTCCACCGATTTCGCATCATCTATATACAATGCGTAATTCAGGATCTGGCTCATAGTGTTGCCTGCGTCATCGGAAGCATCTATCTTCAAATCAAACCACCCGTTTGCGCTCTTGGCATCTATCCCGTCCAAAGAAGATGTATAATAATAACCGAAGACATATTCCCTGAACATATCTTCATGCTCGGTCAGCTTCAGTTCAGTCCATTCCTCAGTACCATTGGGACGATAATACAGTGTGAAAATGGCGGGAGTGGCCTTAAAGCAGTTGTCCGCATAGTTGAAATCCCCACCGGCGATACATATCTCGCCCTCATTGGTTTTCAAGCGGTAAGCCGGAAGTCCGGAGCCATCATGGATCTGCAACATCTGGAGAGTGGGTGAAGAACAATCCTCGCTATCCAAATCGAAATTGAATACAGCCTCGCTTTCGGACTGTATCTCTCCATCGATCAGCACATCCGAGTTTCTCAGGGTCAGTTCCATCCTTCCTTTTGCCAGTCCCGACATGAACAGTTCCGAGCAAAAGTCATAAATGCCTGTATACTCAATTCCGTCAGACAATAACTTGCCATCTCCCCTCAACTCAAAAGCGATGCCAGCGCCACCGGTCATAATTTCTCCATACTGTCCTATCCATGTGGGTGTCAGGACAAACTGATACTCAGTCAATGCTGTCATAAGGCTGACAAAAGGTGCGGAGTCCATCATAACAGGAGCTTCGGCCAGTTCATCCTTTATGAAACTGAACTCCTCATGCGCCGGCAAAAATACGCAACTTCCGTCTTCCCGCATCTGGAATCCGGCATCACCATTCGCCGAATGTCCTGTGTTGACATATCTGACACGGCCTCCGGCTGTGACAAGATTGCCCGGACTGATGGTATTGAATATGATTGTGTCGCTATACACCATCCCGAATCCAAGATCATAGTTTTTCACAAAGTAGTCATCCGCAAACGCGGCATTGGCTACCACGTCCAGACCTTGCCCTCCATCTGATTCTACATTATCCAAATACATGCCCACATTCCGTTTCACGGATTTGCTGTTGAGAATTAGACCAACATCCCTCAGTCCGCCCCACAGGATGTCGAGCCTTACTCCCGACCACATCAGAGTATGCTCACCGCTGTCGGGAGACACACCGAATTGTTCTTCATGATAAACATATTCATCAGGATGGTTGGCAACCTCTTTGACAGATGTGCCTCTCGTAGACATCTTGTTGATGTAGTATTCGCCATCCTTTTCCGTCACACGTACCTGAGCCAATATGTATTTGTCGCTGACATTGCTTATTACAAAGTCGAAAGGATTGTCCAGTTCCGATCCTTCCGTATAATATATCCAATCGCCGAAATATGTAGACACTACGCCATAGTCTTCATGGATGAGAAGCCTTTCAAGGAACATATAGTCGGAAGTGCCTTCCTCCATCACATTCCCGTTTGCATCCATCATGTCAGGGCGCATCAGCACTCCGTCCTTGTCATACCCGTTGAACACTACTTTGGTATCAGCATCGGCTGTGGAGAAAGACAAAGAAATATCGCCCTTTACCTCTACGCCTTCCTTAATCACACAAGCCACAACCCTGTCTGCCCTATGACATTCATAATAGAAATCATAGACGCCTTCAGACAAGCGGAACACCGGTTGTTCTCCGTTCATAAGGAATATCCGCTCAAAACAGTCGCCATTGTAAGCACTCAGATATGCCGAGACATCGTCTGCATCTTCTGTGGTTATGTCGCAAGTCACCACATACATGTTTTCGGCCGGAACACAATGTTTCTCCTGCGGTGAAGCCAGTTTCATCTCAGACAAGCGGACATTGCCGGCGCATTTCTGCTGCCATGATTCACTCCTCGTCTGGGCAGAGACTCCCGCTGCAAGCAAAACAGCAACAGCAAAACATAAGAATCTGTTCATAGTCGTTTCCTTCTCCGTTCCTTTTATTGTTTGCAAATTTTACCAGACAATACTCTGTCACCTGCCTTTACATTATATATATATACGCCCGATGGGAAAAAAGACATGTCGGCTTCAGTACATTGGGCATTCAGCAGCACTTTGCCGGTCACATCGGAGATGACTATGGCAACGTCTCCCGAGAGTCCGCCTATGCTCAAGACATTGTTGTCGAACCTCACACCTGCATCTTCAGGCATGGCATCCTTTACCGAACTCCTGAGCAGCTTGTCGGCAACGTATACCCCGCCTTTGCTGTCATCCACATTGAACACCGTTGCGAAAATCTTGTCGTCAAGCATCGTGAGATTCCTGACCATCTGCGAATAGTAATCCACGCCACCGGCAGTGAGGTCTATAGGCAGACCTTCCGAATACTGCTTCCAGGTATAGCCCTCGTCAGTGGTGTAGATGACCCCTGTCTCCGTAGTTCCGGCATAGAGTATGCCTTGCTCCTCATCGCCTACCAAAGCCCAAGCATTGTTGTCTCTCATGCTCAAAGCCCAGCCATTATCATCTTTTTCCGAATAGGTGGGCGGTGTCAATCTCTCCCAAATGAATATGTTGTTCACATCTGAGCGTTCCATAAACGGTTCGCGGCTCGCGCTGTATCCAACGAATACCCTGTCATTGAACAAGACTGAAGCTACGGCAAAAAACGTGTCCTCCTTTATCAATATCCAATTATTCTCACTTTCATTGTAAATAAAGAAACCGTGTGAAGCTATGGCCAACAAGGCATCGTTTACAACTTCAAAGCACATCGTGTTACGTCCGTTGATAGTCCGATCATAATCTGCCGTCATGGACAACGTATCGGTAAGTACCCACTTTTCACCCATATTTTCCGTATAGACCACGCCGGAGCCATAAATGGATGCGAAGACCTTGCCGTGATACTCTATCATGTCCCTTATCTCGCCCACCTCCTTGTCAAACAGGTTGTCGCACCGGAGCATTTCCCACGTCAACCCATCATCATTGCTGCGTGCTATGCGTCCTTGCGTACCCCCGGCAAACAGATAGCCGCCTGCTTCGCAGAAAGCAGTGAAACGGTAGTCGGGAAGCTGAGTCTTTGTCCACGACTCACCTGCATCGGTACTGATATACAAGCCAGCCATCTCTACATCATACGAATATTCCGATACGAGGAGATTGCCGCCGCTTGTGGCGAAAATCGTAAATACCTCTCCTGTCGGAAAACTTGTCTTCTTCCACTGCGCATGAACTGCCGCAAAGGAGAAAAGAAGCACTGAAAACAATAAGTAAATCTTTTTCATAATAACAGTAATATTTTGGTTTAACAATAGATTTATATGCTTTATTCGTTTCATTCACAAGGGGGCAGACAGGCAGGTTTCTGAAGATTATTAGAAACACACCCAACCTTTAATATCACTAACCGTCCCTAAAGTTATCGAATATCACGAAAGGTTTTTCACCACCCCTGTCATATTTATGTATATTTAACACTATGCAATCGGATTTAAATTCCACGGAAGAACTGCACAACAAATCATGCCTGAAGACATGAACTTACAATATAATCGCTATATTTGTTGAAAGATTGTAAAAGTAAAAAGACGACAACAGTGGAACATGTCATTCATTACATCTGGAAGCACAAGATACTGAAACCGGACCTTAGAACCACATCGGGAGAGAAAGTGGAAGTGATAGATCCCGGCAACTACAACCGGGATGAAGGTCCAGACTTCTTCAACGCGAAGATAAAAATAGGAAACACAGTGTGGGCCGGAAACGTGGAAATACACGAAAACGCATCGGACTGGTACCGCCACAACCACCATAACAACAAGGCATACGACAACGTGATACTGCATGTGTGCCTGAACTGCGACTGCGAAGTGACAAGACCCGACGGCACTGCCATGCCGGCACTGAAGATAGAATGCCCGGAACATGTGAAACAGAACTATGACACGCTAAAAAGCAACGACATATTCCCCGCATGCCACACCGTGATAGAAAAAATCCCGCACATCATGCGTCGCAGTTGGCTCACATACCTGCAAAGCGAAAGACTCGAACAGAAAGCCGGAGCCATAAGCACCATGCTGGAAAAACAGCACGGAAACATGGAAGACACCTTTTTCATAATGCTGTCGCGCAACTTCGGATTCGGTGTCAACAACGACGCATTCCAGCAATGGGCGGCATCGCTCCCGTTGCGAGCCGTAGACAAACACCGGGACAACCTGATGCAGGTGGAAAGCATCTTTTTCGGAATGGCAGGACTGCTCGATGCAGCCGATGGAGATCCTTACCGCGACAGACTGAAAGAAGAGTTCGCATATCTGTCGCACAAATTCTCGCTCGCCGTCCCCGCCCCCCCGCAATGGAAACTGCTGCGCATGCGCCCCGACAACTTCCCGCACATCAGGATAGCAAGGTTGGCAGCCATATATCACGCCCATGCCAACCTGTTCTCACGCTTCATGACGGCAAGCTATCCGGAGGGGATGCAGGAACTGCTCGATGTGAAACTGTCAGACTACTGGGACACACATTACACTTTCGGCCGCGAAACGGGAAACAGCCGCCGACACGTGAGCCGCCAAACCATAGACCTCATAGCCATAAACACCATAGTGCCGTTCATGTACGTATACGGCAAACAGAAAGGAGCGGAAGACACCGATGCGAAAATAGAGAAAATCACGGAAGCCATCCCGCCGGAAAACAACCACATCACCCGCTCATGGAGCAAGACAGGCATAGCCATAGACAACGCAGCCGACTCGCAAGCCATAATACAACTGACAAAAAACTACTGCATGCAGAGAAAATGCCTCTTTTGCAGATTCGGATACGAATTTTTGAAACACAAGGAATCATGAACAGAAAACATCTCGAAGTAAAAAGGATAAACGCCGGACACACTGATCCGGCACACATCCATGACCTGCTGGAGCAGGAAAACACAGGCTGGAACATGATAGACACCGTGAACTGGCCGGAATACCCCTACAAACCCGATGTCAGATTCCGCATGGCACACAACGGCAAAGCCATAATGCTGGAATATGAAGTAAACGAAAAGACATCGAAAGCCGAATACGGCAAAGACAACGGCAAAGTATGGACAGACTCATGCGTGGAATTTTTCACCGGCATAGGCGGAGACGGCATCTACTACAATCTGGAGGCCAACTGCATCGGCACCGTGCTGCTCGGCATGGGTCCGCAAAGGGAAGGCCGGGAAAGAGCCGAAGAAGAAACCACATCGCTCATCGGGAGGCATTCCACTTTGGGCAAAGAGACTTTCGCCGAACGGGAGACAGGCCTGTGGCGGCTCTCCCTCCACATACCGGTCGAAGCATTCTGCAAACACCGCATTGCCGACCTTTCGGGCATTACGGCAGGAGCCAACTTCTACAAATGCGGCGACGGACTGAGCCGCCCGCACTTCCTGTCGTGGAATCCCATCAATGCCGCAAAACCAGACTTCCACCGCCCCGACTTTTTCGGCACGATACAGTTTCTCTGACACACCCGCACAGCGCCATTCCGGGAGCGAAAAGACACCCGCCCGGGATGTGCGCCATCTTTGCCCAAGATGTCCTACATCTTTGCCAGGGATGTACGCCATCTTCACCCGGGATGTGCGCCATCCCGAAACGGCCTCCTGAAAGCATTGTCACACGCTTTGAAATATATGTTACAGATGTTGTATTAACAAATATTAAAATCGCAATAATAAATGATAATAACTTTTGTTTTACAATTTGATTGTTTTTCTTTGCAGCCGAAAACAATCAGGAGCTAAAATTCCATGCAGCGATACGCAGCCAAAATAATACTGATGCTTATGCTTGCCCTTTCGTTCTCACCCGACATCTGTGAGGCATACGGCGAGAAAGGTGAAGACACACTGCCGCTCTACATAGAGACCCCCTGCTACGGCAATGACGACCTCATACCCCAAAGCCGTAACGAATGCAACCTCTACAATGATCATTACAACACTTTCAGCAATTCAAACGACATGAACTGCACCCTGCCCACATGCTTGGGCAGAGTGTCGAACCGCATACAGCAAAACGTCATTTCATGGTCGCGGCTGCTCATGTTGCCCTGCCCCGTGCATGAGACAAACATATCGCCGGACAAGACGGAAAGCAAATTCACGACAGACCTCCATCCGGACATCTGCCCATGCGAGCCCAATGTATTTGCATTGAGAAAAATCATCATTTAGCCAATCCTGCAGGGCATCCCTGCACGCATCCAGACATTCACACGTCCATTTCGGCGCGGCTGAAGCCTGCACCGGAAGCATTGGCCGCGCGGAAAAACAATCAGAAAGCACAATCAAATCAATTTCTAATAAACAAAAAACTATTAAACATTATGGAATCTAACAAAAAACGAGGGAATTCCTTCAAAGGAATCCAGGCAGCAGGCTGGGTAATCATAGCTTGCTTTATCGTAGCAGTCTTAATCTATCATTTCGTGTTCGGCAACCCTGCCAACTTCATGAACAACGACCCCAACAACCACCCGCTTCCGGGCAACTTCTTGGGAACAATCTATAAAGGAGGTGTCATCGTGCCTGTCATACAGACATTGCTGCTCACAGTGCTTACACTCAGCGTTGAACGTTTCTTCACCCTGCGCGCCGCATTCGGACGCACCAAACTGGTGAAATTCGTGGAGCAAATCAAAGAAGCCCTCAGCAAAGGCGACCTGGACAAAGCTCAGGCCATCTGCGACAAGCAGCGCGGCTCTGTAGCCAACGTTGTAAGCGCAACACTCCGCAAATACCGCGAAATGGAAGTGGCTACCGACATGACCAAAGACCAGAAGATACTGGCCATCCAGCAGGAACTGGAAGAGGCAACCGCCCTCGAACTGCCCATGATGCAGCAAAACCTGCCCATCATCGGAACCATCTCCACTCTCGGTACATTGATGGGACTTCTCGGAACCGTGATCGGTATGATCCGTTCGTTCGCAGCATTGTCGGCCGGAGGCGGTACAGACTCAGTGGCATTGTCTACAGGTATCTCCGAAGCCCTCATCAATACCGCATTCGGTATATTGACCGGAGCTTTGGCCGTAATCTCCTACAACTATTACACTAACAAGATTGACAAACTGACATACAGCCTCGATGAGGTAGGCTTCTCTATCGTGCAGACTTTCGCTGCTACTCATAAATAATCATGTTTCCTGACAAAAAAGGAAATCAACTTTTATCGAAAGGAAATCAATTATGAGTAGGGTTAAAATACAGAAAAAGTCCATGTTCATCGACATGACGGCCATGAGCGATGTCACTGTATTGCTGCTTACTTTCTTCATGCTCACCGCAAACTTCGTGAAGAAAGAACCGGTACAGGTAGTCACTCCGGCCTCCGTCTCGGAGATAAAGATTCCCGAGACTAACATACTGTCGATACTGGTCGATCCTACAGGCAAGATTTTCATGAGCCTCGACAAGCAGGCCGACATGGCCGCCACCCTCGAGGCAGTGGGACAGGAATACGGAGTGACTTTCACCCCTGAGGAGATAAAGAAATTCTCCCTGCTCCAGACATTCGGAGCACCCATGAACCAGATGAAATCTTTTCTCGGACTGTCGACCGAACAGCAGGACAAGCTATTGAAAGACATGGGTATCCCCTGCGACAGCACGGACAACCAGTTTAAGGCATGGATACGCAACGCACGTGCCACAAACCGCGACCTCCGCATAGCTATCAAGGCAGACCAGAATACCCCTTATTCTGTCATAAAGAATGTAATGACTTCGCTTCAGGATTTGAGAGAAAACAGGTACAACCTGATAACCTCTTTGAAAACAACTTCTGACGAACAATAATATGGAGGACTATTATGGCTGAAATACAAGATAACGGAGGAAACGGCAAGAAAGGCCGGGAAAAGACCAAGCAGAAAAAGATGACTGTCCGCGTGGACTTCACGCCTATGGTGGACATGAACATGCTGCTCATCACGTTCTTCATGCTGTGTACCACCTTGAGCAAACCTCAAACGATGGAAATCAGCATGCCTTCCAACGACAAGAACATCACCGAAGAGCAACAAAACAAAGTGAAAGCCTCGCAAGCCGTAACTTTGCTGCTGGCCGATGAAGGCAAACTTTATTACTATGAAGGAGAGCCCAACTACGAGGACTACACTTCGCTGAAAGAGACCACCTACGATGCAGACGGACTGCGCAAGATGCTGCTCCGCAAAAACTACGATGCAGTGAAACAGGTGAACGAACTGAAAATAAAGAAAGCCAACCTCGAAATCAGTGAAGACGAATACAAGAAAGAAGTCGCAGAAGTGAAAGGCGGAAAAAACACTCCGACCGTGATAATCAAGGCTACGGACAACTCCACCTACAAGAACCTTATAGACGCATTGGACGAAATGCAGATATGCAGCATCGGAAAATACGTGATAGTGGACATCACCGACGGCGACAAATTCTTGATCGACAACTATAATTCAAAAGGACAACTGAGCGCCCAAGCGGCAGGAAATGTGTAACACCTAAAACAAAGCAATTATGTCAAAAATAGATTTAACCTCTTTGGAATGGTGTGAACTCATTTTCAAAGACAGAAACAAGAGTTACGGGGCGTACAAAATGCGCCAAGACTTAGGCCGGAGGCAAACTTTCGCATTGATATTGGTGAGCGTGGTGGCCCTGGTGGGCTTCATGCTGCCGAGATTCATACGCATGGCACTGCCCGAGCAGAAAGAAGAGATGGTAGAGGTAACACAACTTTCGGCTTTGGAAGAGCCCGAAGTAAAAGAAGAAAACATAATAAAGAAAGTGGAACCGATAGCACCTCCGCCGGCACTGAAGAGTACCATCAAGTTCACCGCACCAGTCATCAAGAAAGATGAAGAAGTGCAGGACGAAGATATGATGAAAAGCCAGGACGAACTGACCGAGACTAAAGTGCAGATCTCCATTGCCGACGTCAAAGGCAACGATGAGCTGAACGGACAAGACATTGCCGATCTGCAGGAAGTCATAACGCAGGCTCCGGAAGAAGAGGAGGAAGTGTTCACTATGGTTGAGCAGATGCCTCAGTTCCCGGGCGGAAACACCGAACTGCTGAAATACATATCCAAGAATGTACGCTATCCGGCCATAGCTCAGGAAAACGGCATCGAAGGACGTGTGATAGTCAGATTTGTGGTCGAGAAAGACGGAACGATAGGTGAAGTGCAGGTAGTAAAAGGCGTCGATGCATCGCTCGACAAAGAAGCGGTGCGCGTAGTCAAGACCCTGCCGCAATGGGTTCCGGGCAAACAGAACGGACGCAGCGTAAGAGTATGGTTCACACTGCCGGTCACTTTCAGACTGGAGTAATATAAGGAAGACGGCATGACACACAGGACAAAGATATTATTATGCATGGCAATCTTGCTCACCCTCGTCTCATGCAGGCAGGGAGGCAAAAGCTTGGATGACGGGCAGACGCTATATTCGGGTGAAATAAAAATAGCCGTAGACGAATCGTTCAAGCCCATCATCGAAGAAGAATTGCAGGTATATCACGCCCTCACGCCCGAAGCTACAATCACTCCCATATACTGTAGCGAGGTGGAAGCCGTCAAACTTCTCATGGACGACAGCGTGCGGCTGGTCATAGCCAACCGCATGCTGACGGACGGGGAGACAGCATATTTCAACGCACGCAAATTCTTCCCGGAGTCCATACGCTTGGCAGTAAGCGGCATAGCCCTTATCACCAACAAACAAAACAAAGACTCACTCATCACCGTATCGCAGTTCCGCGACATACTCACAGGAAAGGTAACCGAATGGAAAGAACTTTATCCGGAGTCGGAACTGGGAAAAATACAAGTAGTGTTCGACAACCCCAATTCGGGCACCATACACTATGCCATAGACTCCATTTGCAGGGGAGCGGAACTCTCGCCGAAACTGACTGCCGAAAAAAGCAACGAAGCAGTCATAAGCCATGTGGCAACCACGCCCAACGCAATAGGAGTGATAGGAGCCAACTGGATAGGCAACTCGGCCGACACCACACGCCTGTCGTTCAACGAATCGGTAAGGGTCATGGCAGTAAGCGCAGCGGGCAAAGCGACTGTGGAAAACAGTTTCAAGCCCTACCAGGCATATCTCGCCCTGTGGGAATATCCGCTGACTCACAACGTCTACATCCTCATCAACGACCCGCGCGGCGCACTTCCCACCGGACTTATGACTTTCCTGACAAGCGACAGAGGACAAAGGATCATCCTCAAATCGGGGATAGTCCCGGCCACGCAACCTGTCAGGCTGGTAAATGTAAAAGACGAATATTAACAATCAGGACTAAATATGATAATGAAAAAAAGATTTTTAAGTTTACTTTGCGGCGGCATACTGATGTCAGCATCCGCCTTGGCGCAAGACTACACGCTTGCTCCGGAGCTTGCCCAACAGGTAAATCAGATAGCCGAAACTATCAAGTCAAACCCGGAAGAAGCCGATGACAGTTTCAGCGCACTACTGAAAGGAAAAAACAAGAAAAACGAAACACTGGTTGTCGCAATAGGCGAAGCATATCTGGCAAACAATGACCTGAAAACTGCAAAGAGCTATGCCGAGCGAGGCATGGAGCTTGACTCGCGGTCGGCTCTCGTATGCACGTTCGCAGGCGATGTGGCTCTGGCAGAGAAAAACATAGGCGAAGCATGCGGCTACTACGAACAGGCCATAATGATAGACCCCGACTACAGGAAAGCATACTACAAATATGCACAGGCCTACGCAGAAGTCTACCCGCAACTGGCCGTAGACATGCTGCTGAAACTGAAAGAAAGACATCCCGATGAAATAAATGCCGACAGGGAACTGGCCAAGACCTACTACACCATGGGCAAATACAGCCAGGCCAAAAGCGCACTCGACGAGTTCATGCAGAAAGGAGAGCCGCAACTCGATGACTACAGCCGCTATGCCATGCTCCTCTATCTGAACAAAGACTATGCACAGTCGCTCGAAATGTGCGGCAAAGGCATTGCGCTCGACCCCGAAAACACCCTGCTGAAAAGGCTGAACATGTACAACCAGTACGAACTGAAAAACTATGCGGAAGGACTGAAAGCCGCCGATGCACTGTTTGCAGAAAAAGGAGACACCGAATTTGTCTACCTGGACCACCTCTACAGAGGACGCATCTACAAAGCCAACAACGACAGCATCAACGCCATGACGGCATTTGAAGAAGCCCTGAAAGCAGACACTGAAAACCAACATCCGGAAATAGCTAAAGAAGCATCGGAAGCATACGAAGACTACCGCATGTACCCCGATGCCATACGCATGTACAAAGTCTACCTTGACAAGATAAAAGACAAAGCCGAAGTGAGCGATCTGTTCCTGCTCGGACGCCTGTACTACATGGCAGCCGGAATGCCCGATGCAGGCGATGAAAAGCCCGCATACCTCATGGAAGCAGACACCATCTTCGCACAAGTATCGGAGAGAGTGCCCGACAACTATCTGGGATACTTCTGGCGCGCGCGTGCCAACGCCATGTCAGACCCGGAAACTACGGAAGGACTGGCCAAACCCTACTACGAGAAAGCACTCTCCATACTGGAAAACAACCCGAAAGCATCGAAATCCATACTGATAGAATGCGAAAGCTATCTGGGTTACTACTACTTCCAGAAAGAAGACTACGAACAGTCAAAAGTCTACTGGAACAAGATACTGGAACTCGATCCGGAAAATGCAGTTGCAAAACAGGCCCTCGAAGGCTTAAAATAAAATCTCTCTTTCTCTAAACCAACTGTGTGTTATCGCGTCTTTCCTACGGGAGAGCGCGATAACTTTTTTTTATCGGCCCCCCCGGACACGCTTGCGCCGCCCCCGCCCGGGATGTACGCCATCTTCGACAAGTATGTGCGCCATCCTTGCCCGACACCGAGCCGATGATCAGCGAAGATCGGCTCGATCCCGGGAGGGGACAAAAACCATCCCCCGCAAAGCTATTCCTCGTCCACGAAAACGACCGCATACTTCCCGCCGCGCCTGCTCATGTAGAACACCCGCACATCATCCTTGTCGGACGTGAGATTGCAGCCCATGATCTCCTCATCGGGATATTGCTTGTCGATGACATAGCGCGACACCACATCGCCGCTCTCGCGGTCTATGCGCACATACTCATAGGCAAAGTCATTCACTCCGGTATTTGCCGAGAGGCTTATGCTCATCACGCAGTGGATGTCCTTGTCTGTCAGACGCAGGGCCTGCATCTGCCTTTGGTAGAAATGCGAGTAATCTTCCGCATACTCCATCGTGCGGAATTTGCTCTCATCGGGCACTGGAGCATGGGCAGGATTAAGGCTGAATGCCTTGTACGTGCGTTTCACATCATCCGGATTTGACACGGGAGCCAGAAACAGATTGCCGGAGTAGCTGTCTCCGTAGACCATTTCCCCGTCGCGCCCGTCGGCTATGGCATGACAGAAATAATAACCGGTCTTGGTCTTGCGGGCAACATCGGGCAGCTTCCCGTATTTGCCCAACTGCCTGCCCGACTTCATGTCTACCGTCACCAGATACGGGTTGTCATAACCATAAAACTCATCCATGAACGGGTCCTGCTCCGGGATACCGTTGAACTCCTCGAAATAGTCTATGGGATAAGACATCTTCCAGCAGCTTAAGGCCATGACATCACCGCCCAAAGGATAATAGGCCGAAGTGGAGTATATGTATTCATCGGCATCGCGGTCGAAAAAGTCGTCTTCATATTTCATCGGAGCACACGGCCGCAACAGGCTGTCGCGCACAAGTATTATGGGCTGGTTGAAATATATCAATGCAGAGTCTCCACGTTGACACTTCTCCTCATTATAGCATACAAACGGAATGGAATATGACAGGCCTATGTCGCCACCGTCCAGGAAACCTGCCGATATGAGCATATAATAATCCATCCTATGCCTCATGACATAATCTTTGGCTTTTCCGCTTACCTTGAAATAGAGATATTTCTCATCATCCATGATGCCGGCAGTACCGAAATGCCTGAAAACCCCGTCAGCACCGCGCTTGAAACAGAATGCCCCTTCATTAAGCTCATCGCACAAGAGCAGAGTGCAGCCTTTCATAGCGGGAAGCCCCGACAGCTCGCCGAACATCACATCGGCAGGCGTTTCCACCGGCAGACGGCTATAGGCCAGGCCTGTCCTCACCGCGTCATCCGGCAGCCCGAACGCTGCGGAGCGGGCTGCGGCTGCATAAGTATAGTAAGGCTGCGGCTCCGTGGTCCTGACAAGAGCATCGAAATAATCTTCGTACGTACTAAAAACCGCTCCCCCGCAAATAAGCCTGCCGGAGCTGAGAGCCACTTTCAGCACGTATGTGCCGCGCAAGCCAATAGAATTGATGCTTATGAAGTCCAGATATCTCTGCTCTTCGTCATAGATGTAGTGGTCTGCCTTATATCCCTGCCTCTCGTTGTACAGCCTTGCAGCATCCTCATCCTGCTCCACCGAGATAATCACAGTCTCGGCACCGGGAGAAGCATGCTTCAAAAGTCTATCGAACGAATAGACATATCCTTCCATTCTCGGCGACCTACCGGGAATGTACAGATACGCATACAGAGTATCAGACAGCGCATCAATACCGGAAAAATATTCTTTCAGCTTTTCGTTGCTGCCTTCTTTCTGTGAAAGTTTCAAAGTCTCGTCCAAGTAGTCCTCAATTTGGGCAAAAGCATTCAAAGGATATGTCGAAAACAAAATCGATATAACAGCCAGAAGCAATAATAAAGAAACTTTCTTCACAATATCACAAATTAATATTTTAATACTTAAAGATTTTTCCCATCCACAAACACCACGACATATTTATCCCCGCGCCTGCATAAGTAAAATGGCAGAGGAGTCTTGTCAAACGTAAGATTCACGGCAATGACAAAATCGTCCGGCTGTTGCTTCCCGATAAGATACTTCTCCTTTACCTTTCCGGTCTGTCTGTTCAAGACTACGTATTCATATTCAGAAGCTTTTACTCCCAAATCCGCTGACATTTTTACTTCCACTATGCAATGAATCTCATTTTCAGCCAAACGTAAAGCCGTAATACACCTGCGATAGAATTCCGCATAATCCTTGCCATATTCATTGGTTCTGAATCTGCTTTCATCGGGAGCGGGCATGTACCGCCTGTCAAGTTCAAATACGCGATATGTCCTTATCACGTTGTCTGGAGCAGAAACTGGAGCAAGATACAACTCTCCGGCATATTGCGGACCATAGACCATTTCCCTGCCATCTCCATCGGCTATACCGCCACAATAATAATAACCGGTCATAGTCTCTTTCGCTACCTCAGGCAGATGCCCGAACTTGAACAGTTGTTTTCCTGTATTCATATCGACCATTACCATATACGGATTGTCATATGAATAAAACTCTTCCATAAACGGATCTTTTTCTGGATTACCGTTGAACTCCTCGAAATAATCGACAGGCCAAGCCATCTTTACGCAATACATAGCCATTAGTCCCGCGCCAAGAGGATAGTAATAAAAATGCTTGTAAATATAATCTTCTTCATCGGTTGTAAAAAAATCATCTGCATATTTCCAAGGAGCACATTGCCCCAACATGGTGTCGCGCACTATGATTACCGGACGGTTGAATATGGCAAGCGACTTTTTTCTGCTCTCCCCATCAGTCTCTATCTTCTCATAAGAAATGTCCGGTATGGAATACGACACCCCGATGTGAGACTCATCCATAAAATTTACAGAAAGTGGCATGTAAAAGCACCAGCCAAACTTCTTCACGTTTTCCGTATCTTCATCATCCAGCTGCATATACAAGTCTTTTTCCTCTTCTGTCAACTCAATCTTGCCTATGAACTGATAGCCGTCCCGACCTGCACGCTTGAAACATGATATACTTTCATTCAGCTCATCAGAAATGACCAATAGACCGTCTTTTACAGCAGGAGGACCGTTCAATTTGGTGAAATCCATATCCACGTTTTCTATCTCCACATCAGAATAATTCAAGAAAGCACCTCTCACATCCGAAGGCAGAGCAAACACATTTTCTTCATTTACATCTTTCCCGTATGTAAAGAAAGGTTTCGGCTGTCTGACAGAGACTAAGGCCTCGAAGAATTCATCTTCATTGGTATACAAGGCTCCACCGCAAATGAGCCGTCCGCCTTTCATGTCTATTTTCATGACATAGCTACCCATGAGACTTTCGGTATTGAAACTGAGGAAATCAAGATAGCCGCTCCAGCTGTCATACATATAATGGTCTGCCTTGTATGCATGCCGCCTGTTATATTCCTTTGCCGCCACCTCCTCCGTATTGACAGACACCAGTACAGTCTCGGCATCCGGACAAAAACGCTTGAGATCATTATCAAACGAATTTAATTGTATCTCCAGTCTTGGAGTACTCCCAGGAATAAAAAAAACAGCATATATCGTATCTGACTTCAAATTCACACCGGAAAAATATTCTTTCAGCTTATCATTGCTTCCATACTTTTGCGATACCAATAAATCTTGAGCAAAGTAGTCCTCCAC